>JAUIKB010000972.1 GCA_030430975.1 Polyangia bacterium | reverse complement strand
CTACGCGGCGCCACAGGCTCCAGATCGTGATGGCAGCCAGCACCGGCACGCCATTGATCATCAACCACGTCGTGTCGGGCACCAGCATCGCGCAGGCGTAGCCGAGACCCGTGACTAGCACCGTCAAAGCGAAACCACGGTGCACCGCGGTCAGCGCGATCGCCAACGCCGCTAGAATCCCGAGATCGGTTTGGGCGATCGCTGTGCCGGAGATGCTCGCGCCGCCCAGTTCATTGGCGGCGAACGCTAGTAGGCGATGCAGCAAGATCGCCGTCGGTCCGGCGGCAACAATCCACGTCACCATTCGCGACAACAGGCTCTTGAGCAACCGTCGCCGAAACCCAGCAATCGTCGCCATTAAGACGAGCCACGTGGCACTCCCCATGATCACGAGAAACCGTGGCTGTCCAACCTCGCCGCCACCTCGCGCCATGTAGACGCCGACGCCCAGCGCGGTGAATCCGAGGAACATGAACAGTCCCAGTGATTCTTGGTAGGGCCGGGCCGCGTGTAAACTTCGGTCGCGACGCAGCATCAACAGTTGTTGTCGCGCCGCCTGAGCTTCCTGGTCTTGTGCTTCGGCGGACTCGAGCCTGCGAGCGAGCTCAGGGGGGACCCAGTCGAGGCGAGCTGCCGCCGCACGCGCGGCCGCAAGGTTGGACACTTCCAAGTGTGCTCGCAGCTGAAGTCCTAGCGCCATCTGTATGCCCTGCCGCGCACGCGGACTGGACGGCCACAGTGCGAGCGACCGATCCAGCGTCGCCAGATTGCGTTCTATGCGCGGCAACTCCCCGCGCCAGTCGGGCTGTTCAAAAGCGACCCGCGAAGTGATGGACGACAGGTCATCGAGGGCGCTCGCCGCCAGCTCCTCCGCCGCTCGGTGCTCGAGAAAGTCGCGCTGGGCCTTCTGAAGATCCGCGACCGCAGGGAAGCGCTGCGATGGGTCCCGCGCGAGCGCCCGGGCGCAGATGGCGCGCAGCTCCTGTGGCACCCACGGATCGTCGGGCAGCTCGAGGTCACTCAGCGCGATCGCCATCGCCGTGAGTGCGTCCGCCGCGCGCTGCGGAGGGCGACCGAACAACACATGATGCAGCGTCGCGCCCAGCAGGTAGATGTCCGTCAACGTGCCGGCTTCGCCGAGCGTCATCTCCGGCGCCATGTAGGCGGGCGTCCCGACAACACTGCGGTCTCGGCGGGTTTCCGTGATGTCCAAGCCGAGCCCCCAATCGACCAGGTACACCTCGCCGAACTCACCGATCATGACGTTGCGTGGCTTGATGTCGCGGTGAACGATGTAGTGGTCGTGTGCGAACCTCACGGCATCGCATACCTGGATCAGGGTCCCCACGTGTTCAGCTAGAGCGCTGGGGTTCCGGCGATCGAACGTCTTGAGCCGTCGACTCCAGTCCTCGCCCCGAATGCGTTTCATGACGACGACCGGTCCCAGCTCCAGGTCACGTGCCAGCGCATGAACCGGGACGATGTTTGGGTGTTCTAGACGCCCGGTGATGCGGGCTTCGTGCAGCAGCGACGCTACTAGGTTTGGCGGCGCGTCGGCGAACAGGTGCTTGATAGCTACCTCCCGCCCCAGCGCCGACTGACCTGCGAGCTGGACAACGCCCATGCCGCCGACGCCGATCTGACCGCTGATGCGGTAGTCGGCGTCCGGCTGCGTTCCGTCCCGATCCACGACAACAATCGGCAGCCGCGGCGGTCGATGCGTGGGGGCATCGTTCGCAGCCCGACCGAGCGTGGCAAACGCGCTCGCCTCAGGGTCATGGCCCTGCGTGACGAGCGTTTCCTTAGCTAGGCGCACGGTCCCCCCTTCGCGTCGAACGCGAGTCAGTTCGTCTTCGATGGGGGACGCCGGATCCATGACTACTTAGAGTACAGCGCCTTGCACTCGTTCAGGACCTTCTTGCCCTGGGCGCGTACACCCTTGTCTCGGGCGGCCTTCCCAACGACTTTGCCGACGCCCTTCCAGAAGGTCTTGCGCGAGCTCTTGCACGCCTTAGCCGTTTCGGCACCCCGGCACTCTTTCTTACACGAGCGCTTGGCCTTGCGCGCGTCGCGCTTGCACTGGCGCTTGGCCTTGCCCCGCAGGCCCTTGCAGTTCTTCTTCGCGGCACGCTTGTTCTGCCGGCAGGTGCGCTTGCAGGCTCGGAGATCAGCGCAGTCGGAACGCATCGTCGAAAAGTTCGCCTGGAGTGAGTCCGCGTCGGCTTTCGCCGCGTCTTTGAGCACAGCGCCGGCCTTTTTGGCGAGTTCCTTGACCGCTGCGCCACACTGACTGTCGACCTTATCCGGATCGGGTTCGGTCGGGTCGGCCAGCGTGGGCCCACCGACTAGCAAGGCGCCCAGTGCCAAGGCACCGCTCACCGCCACCAAACGCGCATTCCGACGACCCTTAGAAGAAAACTGCTGCATGTCTCAAACTCCTTGGCCCCATCAGGCCACTTTCTTTGCCTCCCTCCGGCCGTGACCGCCGTGGTCATGCCTGGGAGTGCTGAGTCATACGGGGCTCCCCCCAAAGCCTTCTCGTACGTTGTCCGGATGTGTCGTACGTTGTCCGAACGGTCCGAAAGCCATGCTCAGCCAGCGCTCGTACGATGTCTGAGGACCTGGTCAAGAGACCCGAAAACACCAAGGAATCCGAAAACGGAACCCGGTCCCCTGTGTTACCTTATTAGAAGCCCACGCACGCCGCTCAATTCCGCATGACAAATAAAGACGCCGACCCAAAACCACGCCAACGCATCGTCGAGGCTGCCCGCGCGCTCGTCGTCAACACAGGACCCGCATTGCTCTCGATGCGTGATGTTGCGCAAAAGGCTGGCGTCTCTGTGGGAACCGTTAGCTATCACTTCGACAACAAGGACGACTTGCTCGAAGAAGCGCTCAACGACTACTACGACGTGCTGGACCAGTACTGG
>JAUIKB010000971.1 GCA_030430975.1 Polyangia bacterium | reverse complement strand
TTCACCGCGGCGCAATTTTCCCGAGCCGTGGGTCTCTACCCATGTGAGCGGCGAGCCGTCTGGCGTGCCCTCGGTCGCAAAGGAAATAGTAATGAAAATTCAAATACTTAGCGTTGTGGTGTTGGGTTTGGCAATGACGGCTGGATGCTCGTCAGGCAGCGGAAACAGCGGCAGCGGTGCAGGCGGGGCCGGGTTCGGCGGAACCAATTCCGGCGGTACGGGTTCAGGCGGAGCGCCGCAGAATTGCCAGGCGCGCTGCGCCGCCGTTGCGCAAATGTGCGGCGAGGACGCGTCCCAGTGCGCGGCAGCGTGTCAGCAGCTGAAGAGCGAATCGCAGCTCAAGTGTCTCGAAGCCGCCGGCTGCGACCTGAATGCTGCGCAGGCCTGCTTTCAAACAGGCGTCGGCGGCGGTGGCGGAACCGGCGGCACGTCGGGTGGTGGGCCCGCTAACTGCGTGTCGCGTTGCGAAACGGTCGCGGTGAACTGCGGTGCCGATCCCGGCGATTGCGAATCTTCCTGCGGATCACTCATTTCCACGGAGGCCCAGCTTCAATGCATCGAAGGGGCGTCGTGCGACCCGACAGCCGTCGCAGGCTGTCTCCAGGGTGGGGGGCAGGGCGGCACGTCCAGCGGTCAGGGGGGAACGTCGAGCGGTCAAGGCGGTGGCTCATCTGGCGGCCAACTCGGAGACGCCTGCGACTGTCCGGATTCGGGTGACTACGTGCAGTGCACGGGCCCATGCGAAAGCGGTCTGGTTTGTGTCGAACTATCAAGCGAGAAGAAGTGCACCAAGAACTGCGAGTCCCAGACCGAATGTGGCAGTCTGTCGTGCACAACGCTGGGTCTGCAAGGCGCCATCATCGGCGACTACTGTTGGTAACGCGCTTGGGCTATTCGGGGATGTCGCGGGCGCAGCGGATGCCGCTGTAGGTCGAGCGTACCGTGCCGCTATTCGAGAAGCGCTTGGCGTTCAGCATGTCGTACTTGGTGAACCGCCAGTTGCCGCCGCGTTGTAGCAAGTCGTCGTCCGGCGTTCCCAAGTTCGCGCAGTTGTCGCAGGGGTTACCCGGGGGCGCCTTGTACCAGTCGCGGCCGTCCCGATCGAGCAGCCACTCCGCCATCGAGCCACCCATGTCGTAGTGGCCGTACTTCGATTTGCCTAACGGGAAATGTCCCACGTCGAACACCCGAAGCGTTTTGGGCGGCAGTGGCTCGCCGTCGGCTACGTAGTTCGCGTGGGCCGGCGTCGGCTCGTCGTCGCCCCACGGGTAGAGTCGGTTGTCTTTGCCACCCGCGCCGGCGAACTCCCATTCAGCCTCGGTAGGTAGCCGTCCGCCATTCCACGTGCAGAAAGCGAACGCCACTAACCAACTCACACAGTTGATCGGACGGTTCGGCTCGTTGAACGGGTCGTACGTGTAGAAGTCCTCGCTAGTCGGAGGATAAGCGTCGCAATACACGTGAAACTCGAGGTGCGTGGAGGTTTCCGGCAGGCGGTCGGTCCAGCTCGTGCGCCAGCCGCTATTGGGCACCTCCGGGTGTTCGGCTTCACCGTCGGCAGGATGGCCGTTGGACCGCCAGAGGTTGTAGTCCTCGACGAAGGTCTCGAAGCGTTTACCGGTGACCTCGAACGTGTCGAGATAGAACGGAGCCACCGTCGACGGGTGCTCTGGTCCGTATGCGTCCGTGATGCACGGCGTGGTCTCTGACCATGTGCAGCCCTGGGAGTAGTCGCCTCCCGGGACGAGTCTGCTTTCGCAACAGCTCACGTTATCGGGTCCACACGTCACCTCGGGCGCGCAACCTGGAGCGATGATGACCGGTGGGGGCGGGGCGGCGTCGGCGTCGGCATCGAAACCACCGTCGTCTGGTCCGGAATCGCCGTCGGGCTGACCGTCGGCGCCTTGCGTGTCAGGCGCATCGCTGACTGCATCGGTGCTCGCGTCGACGCCAGCGTCGGGTTGGAAATCGATCGGTTCGATTCCCAGGACGCTTTCGCACGCGATCGCAGTGCACCCCGCGCACAGAACTGTCAGAAGAAAGCGGTGTTGGGGCATGCTGGACAACCACTGGATAGCGCACCTCGGTGGGCGGGACCACCAAGCTGCTGGTGCTTGATTGACGGTGGCCAGGTAATGATAACGTGCGCGGCGATGCCCGCGATCTCCGGCCCTCAGCAATCCCTGCGCGGACGCAAGTGTTGCGCGCGCTAGGTACCGGATCGATCGGTGTGGCGCTGCTGTGCGCCGTCCCTGTCGCGTCCGCTCAAGATCGTCAACCGACCATTCCGGTACGCATCGAGTACGACGCTGCCCAGGCCTGTCCGACGGTCGATGCGTTTCGGGGTCAGCTGATGGCGAGATCGGTCCGAGTGCGGATGGCCGCGGAATGGGAGACCGGACGAAAAGTCGAGATCGGCATTATCCGAAGCGCCGACGGTTACTCGGGTCAGCTCACGCTGACGGATCAGACGGGCGCACAGGCACGGCGTACGGTCGTGGCGCCGGAGTGTAGCGAAGTCGTTGCGGCGCTCGCGCTGGTCGCGGCGCTCGCGGTCGATCCGTTAGCGTCCACTGCGCCCACGGTGGAGCCCGCGCCCAAGCCGGCAGCCGAGCCCGAAGCGCCCACGCCTGCCGCCGACGCTACCGAGGATTCGCCGCTTGCCGAGTGGGGGCCTCTGCCAGGCGATGAGCAGTACCTGACGCGAGACCGCGGCTGGCTGTGGGCGACCGGTGCCGCGCTGGAGTTGAACGACGGTCCGGCGCCGCGAACGATCGCGGTCGGGCGGTTGTTTGTCGAAACCTACAACGCCGATCGCCAGGCCTGGGCGGCGGGTTTTCGGTTCTCATTCGCATACGGCGGTCGTGACGCGAGCACGCTGGGCGCGACCGCCGGGTTCTCTTGGTTATCCCTACGCGTGGAGGGATGTCCGACGCGC
>JAUIKB010000970.1 GCA_030430975.1 Polyangia bacterium | reverse complement strand
GACGCAGCCAAGGCAAGCAAGCAGAGTTCCGATTCTCTGATTCCGAAACCGACTCGCTGCGACGCTTGCCACGGCAGCGACCATCGCAACCTGGCGGCGGTTAAGACAGACAAGACCGAACTGATCGCCCAGTGCGGATTTTGCCACATAGGATACAAGCCGGGAGACGGAAACAAAGTCGCGCGACTGGTTATCCCGAAGCCAAACCTGCGCTTCAACCACTCCAAGCACCTGAAGAAGAACATCCAGTGCGCCCAATGCCACGGTCAGGTCGAGAACCTCGAGCTCGCCACCCGCGACCAGCTACCGCGCATGAAGGGGTGCTTCCGGTGTCACCAGATGCCGGAACCCGTTAAGGGCGGCGCCAAGGGCGCTTGCAAGACCTGCCACCTCACCGATCGCACAGGGCACATGAAGACTCAGTTCGCGTCCGGTCAGCTGCGTCCACCGAGTTGGCTGCACGCCTCGGCACACAACGCCGACTGGATCGAACTGCACAAGACGTCCGCAGGCAACGACAGCAAGTTTTGCTCGAACTGTCATAGCGAACAGTACTGCGTCGATTGTCACGACGGCCGCGTCAGAAACCGCAAGGTTCATCCGAACGACTGGATCAGCATGCATCCGATGGCCGCTCGGCAAAACAACCCCACGTGTACCAGCTGTCACCGTCAACAGACGTTCTGCGTCGGCTGCCACCAGCGGGCCGGTGTGTCGATGTCGGGTCCGTACGCAAACTTCTCGGGGCGCGGGCGCTTCCACCCGCCGAAGGCCGAGTGGACCGACAGTCGCGGTTCGCGGCACCACTCGTGGGAAGCGCAACGCAACATCAACGCCTGCGTGAGCTGCCACGTCGAGCGTGACTGCACGATCTGTCACGCCACGGCCGCGATGGGCGGGCGTGGCGCAGGCTCCGATTCCACGCGCGGTCAGGGCGTCAACCCCCACCCCAGCAACTTCATGAGCCGCTGCAAGACAGCGCTGCGCAGGAACGCGCGCCCCTGCCTGGTTTGCCACAGCCCCGCCGATCCCAAACTTCAGGCTTGCCGGTGATGAGCGCTAAACCCCTAAAATCGCGGTTGAAGTCACGCGCTGGCCAGTTCCGCGCGCCGAGCCCCCTATTCCGCTTGCACCGATGGTTTCGGCCCGGCTATAGCCAGTCAGCTGTCGACTCCCCCCGAGTTGCAGCAAAGGAGGCCTTAAGTGAACGACCTGGTGCGCTATCTGCTGAGCAATCTATATCTAGACTTTCAGGGCGACATCACCGTCGACAAGGTCCGCGAGTTCCTGCGCGAGGACGACAGCAAGGAAGCCCGACGCCTGCTGTCCAAGATCATCGAAGAAGGTGGCGTGGACGATCTGCTGATCGCGATGGCGGATGTTCTCAAGGACCGCATCCCGACGGGAATTCAGACCGACCACCTGCGCGAACAACTGCGCATGTACTCGGAATCCTAGCCCTCGCATTATTCGCCGGCGTCTCCTGCGATCAGGGCGACCGTGAATTGGCGGAGGGACCCGGACCGGACCTGAAGCTCGTCGCGTCGTACCCCACCGACGGTGACGGTCTCGACTGCGACGCGGACGATCCGAGTTGCGGCGTTCCGATCGACACCGTCTTACAGCTTCGGTTCGACCGCTTTCTGCGCCCTTCGACGGCGATTCGCCAGTCGATCCGCATCACGTCTGGCGCCACGACCCGATTTCTGAGCCCCGACTACGACCTGGTCGAACGGGTGCTCATCTATCGACCTAGCGCGCCGCTCGAACCGGGCGCTCTGTATACGCTCGAGCTGCTCAGCCCGACTGAAGACAACGCGTTCGGCTTCCGCGCATTCGACGGCGCTCCCCTGTCGGCCGCCGGCGCCCCGATCAAGATTCAGTTCCGCACCACGCGCGACGAGACTCAATCGGCGCCGCTCGCCGAAGAGCCCGCCCCAGACTGCCAAACCATCAACACGATTTTCAACACTTGCGCTGCCTCTGGATGCCACAAGTCGACCGAAGACGACGTGCCGCGCATGGGCCTCGCGCTCGATCCGCGGCGGCCAGAGAAATGGCTTGAGACCGCTATCGACAAACCGGCCCACCAGACCGAGGTCGGAGCTACGACCGGCCTCACGCTGACGGATCCGGAACGCTTCGGCGTTGCGATGCCCATCATCGACCCCGGTCGCCCCTCCAGCAGTTACCTTATGTACAAACTGCTGAGGCTGTCCGAGAACTACAAGGACAATCAAGACAGCTTCGCGAGCGACCGCTACCAACTGCCTCAGGTCGACGACGTGCAGCCGTCGGACGAGGAACAGGCGCGGCTACGAGAGTGGTTCGTGCGCGGCAACCCCATGCCGGACGGCGGCTTCTCGCTCGGCCGCGAGCAGCTTCGCGCGCTGCAGCGATGGATCCAGGTCGGCGCGCCACTGAACGGGTGCAAATAGCCATGCGCGCGAAGAGTGGACGGCGACGTGTCGACTGCTGAGCGGTTCTTAGTCGTCGGCTGTGGCTCGATCGGCGGCGTCGTTGCTGGGCACTTGCTGCACATGGGGCACGACGTCACGGTGATGACGACCAACGGCACGATCGCCGACGCGCTCAGGCAGGACGGGCTCCGACTCTCCGGTGACGTGGCGACGGAGGCAGTCGCGGTGCCGAACATCGCGTCCGGACCAGCCGACGCTGCTGGGCCGTATGACTACATCTTGCTCGCAACCCAGCCGCCCCAAGTCGAAGACGCAGCGCGCTCGGTGGCGGACCGACTGACGGCCGACGGCGACATGGTCTGCTTTCAAAACGGGCTGTGCGAGGACCGCGTCGCCCGGATCGTCGGTGACCAGCGAGTGATCGGCGCGGTGGTCGCATGGGGTGCGTCGATGCAGGCGCCCGGACGATACGAGCGAACGTCATCGGGAGGTTTCACGGTCGGTCGCATGGGCGGCACG
>JAUIKB010000969.1 GCA_030430975.1 Polyangia bacterium | reverse complement strand
CCGACGGTCGGAGCGATCTCGTTTTCGACCCCCCCCAAGCCCAACCCGTCCTCCAAATCCGCTTTCCCGTCACAATCGTTGTCCTGGCCATCGCACACTTCGGTGCCCATCGACTTATTGTTCGGGTCGCCATCGTCACAGTCCGTGCCGACCGCGGCGTTGACGTCGGTGCACTGGTCGGTCCCCTCGCCGTCCATGTCTGCGTCTTTGGCGGTCACGACGCACGCCGCTGCGACGGCATCACACGTTGCCTCGCAGTTTGCGTCGTCAGTCGTGGTGCACTCCGGCGGCGTGCCGGGAACGCAAACGCCGCCGACGCAATCCAGCGGATTGCAGAAGTCACCGCCCGAGCAATCCGACGGCATGCCGCACTCCGCGGCGCTTCCCCCGGATCCCGACGAGCCGCCCGAACCGGACATGCCCGCAACGCCGCCGGCGCCCGACTGCGCTCCGCTACCGCCCGAACCGCCCATCGACCCGCCGGAACCGCCCACGGTCCCACCGGCCCCCGATGTGGATCCGCCAGACCCGCCGCTTCCCGCCGTCGAGCCTCCCGCTCCTCCGGCGTTGCCTTCCGCCGAAAAGCCATCGCCACCGCACGCGCTTAGCAGTGCGCCCAACCCCAAAAGTAAGCCGAACCTCATGGCAGGGAAATGCCATGTTTGGGTTGGTGAGGCCAGTGTCTAGCCGACTTCGGCCGTAGCCCACGGTTCCGGCATGCAGCTTGACGCAAAAAAAGCAGCCAACGGGCGCCTTAGAACATCGCCGAGACGCCGACAGAGCCCTCGCCGCCCAGACGCTGACCGTCGCCCAGCGCTGCGCTAACGCCGAGCCGAGCGAGCAGTGTCTCGCTGACGGGTATTTTCCACACACCATCGGCGCGAGAGCCGAGTTGATTGAGGACGGGGCTCATCCGGTGGGCCCCAGCGCTGATATCGATGATGTGTTTTTGGTCAGTGAAGAACCGCGCCCCGACATACAGGCCGGGCCGTCGGGACATCGTGGCGTTAGGAACGCCCAGGCCGAGTCGAACTTGCGTCGCATCGCGGCGCCCGAACGTGGCCTCGACCTGAGGTAGCGGCTGCAGCGTGACGCTGTCGTCGGTGTTGTCCTTGTACCCGCTGTAGACGACGCCACCGCCAGCGATGCCGAACGACTCCCATCGGTAGCCGAGGCGCGCATGGGCGCCGAACAGCACCGTCGCCGGCGGAATGGTTGTGTCGTCGGTGGAGCAGTCGTCATCACATCGCGCATCGACCAGTTCGACGTCTTCGTAGTCTGCGCCGCCTCCAGCAGTGAACGTAACGGCCGATTCATCGGGACCGTCGGCGTCGTCGTGATGAAACTGAGCGTTGAGGCCCCCGTAGTTGGCGCGTCCGAGCGGTCCGCACGCCCACCCGCCGGTGCTGGTGCCGCCTGACGCTGCGGCTTCGACCTCGGTCCCGGCGCGGCTTGTTTCCGCAGCGGAAGCGATCAGGGCGACCAACGCCGTCACCAGAGCGGTACGGCGGACACGTAGCGGGTTTGTCTGTGACCGAACCATCCTAAACCGATCGAACTCTACCAGTGCTGCCGCCGTGTGGGTGACAAACCGGGCGTGGACTAGTCGCGATTGGGTCTGCGCGCGACGAGCAGAGCAGCCGACCAATCGTTCGCCTCGTCACCCTCGGGGCTATGTTGGTGCGCGGGGGTCTTAACCACCTCAGCGCGCGTGACCTCGAGTCCGGTCGTGGCCTCGATGAGTTCTTCGATCGTCGGCAGATGGAAGCCGGCGAAGTGCTTGAAGCGGCGCATCGTGGAGTCGAAGTCTTTGACGATCAAGGTTCCCCCAGGTGCCAAGCTGGCGGTCATCATGGTCAGGGCGACGCGTTGTCCCTGACGCGTGTCAGGTAGCGCGAAGCAGCATGTGATCAGGTTGAACGTCCCGTTCGGCTGCCAGGTTGTCGTATCACCTTGCACGACATGAGCGGACACGTCGTGCTGCGCGAACAGCGCCCGTGCTGCGGTGACGGCCTTTGGCGCGATGTCCACGCCCGATGCGTCCCAGCCGGCTTGTGCCAGAGCCAGAACCAGGCCGCCCGCGCCGCAGCCGACGTCTAACGCGCGGCCGGGGGCAAGCGCTTGGATCAGCTTCAGGACCAACTCGTCGGGTTGAGCGTGATCGTCGGTTGTTCCGGAGTAGATGTCGTCCCAGGCGAAGCCCGGGGTTTGGGAGGTGCTGTGTGCCATGGGCTCAACGTACGGTCGGGTGCGGAGCAGAGGTAGAGCGTCGATTGGGAAACGATCGGCTGATCTTTCGATCGATGTCGAAACCCTCTACGGTCTGCCGTCGCATGGCGGAATCGACTCACGGACCCGAAACGACTGCGATTTGGGTCGTGCGAGAGCGGGTCGACGCACTTGAGCCTCACGCGGAGGTGACGCACACCGAGCAGGCGTTGACGTATGTCGTGGATGGGTGGTTCCGGATGGACTGTGGTCAACCGATCGAGGCCGGAGCGGGCACGGTGACGCTCGTGCCTGCGGGGGTGCCCCACCGTTCGACAGGAGGAGCTGGACTCGAGTACTGGCACGTGTCGTTTTGCCCAGCGTGTCTCGGCTTCGACGAAGATCAGCTGCTGATGCAGCCGTTTCGCCGTGTGCGGTGCGGCGCTCTGCCCGTAGCGACCGTCGCCCGAGGGCGGCGCCGGTCGCTGCTCGCGTGGCTTCGGGAGCTTCATTCGGAATGCGGACGCGGAGCTCCGGAATCCCCCGAGCTATCCCGCAGCTTGCTGTCGCTCGTGCTCGGCGAGGTTCGGCGCGCCATGCCCGGCGAGGAACCGAAAGGCGCCACGGGGTCGCTGGTCGCCGACGCGCTGACCGTGATTCAGCGTCGAAGCCTGGAGGGTATTTCGCTCAAGGACGTCGCTCAGGCCGTCCACCGCACGCCGGCGCATGTGGCC
>JAUIKB010000968.1 GCA_030430975.1 Polyangia bacterium | reverse complement strand
TCGCGTGTGGGGCGGTTTGGCGCCCGGCTGGGCGGTGCGATCACCGTAGGGCGTCGACGATGATCGGGATTTCGTCCAACGAATTCGGCCAGTGAGGAGAGAAGCGCAAGTGCCCGTCAGGTGTCGTGCAAGCGACGCTGGCCGCGTTGAGCTTCTCCATCACTGCGTTGAGCTGCGCTTCGTCCTTGAGCGCCACGCTGAGCGTACCCGACCGCAGCTTCGGATCGGTGGACCGCACGCTGTTGAATCCGAGCGCTTGAAGGGTGGGTTCGAGGCGATTGTGGAATGTATTCACATGGTGGTGAATCGCGTCGACGCCGAGTTCCAGCAACAGGTCGACTGAGGCCTCGAGCGCCGCGAACGACACGGCTGCCATGGCGCCGCCTTCGAAGAAGTTCGCTTCCCTGCGGATCGGACGGTCGTAGCGAAGGTGTCCGGGACCGTGGAACAGGAACTCGAGCGGGTCTTCGTGACTGAGCCAGCCGGCGACGCGCGGCACGAGCCGTTTCGCTGCGCCAGGCTCCACATACAGGAACGCCGCGCCCTCGAGCCCCATCAGCCACTTCTGGGCGCCGCAGCTGAAGTAGTGGATGCCGGCGTCCCGCACGTTCACCGGGGCGACGCCGGTGCCCTGGATACCGTCGACGAACAGCTCGGTGCCGTGCTTCGCGCACAGCTGGCCGATCGCTTCGACCGGCATGCGGAGTCCGGTTTGAAACTGCACGAAGCTCACCGCGACCAGTTTTACGCCGCGCTTCAATTCCGCTTCGAGCGCGTCCAACGCTGCCGTAGTATCCGTACGGAATCGGTCCGCCGGCTGCCACACGAGCTCGAGATCAAACGTCTTGGCTGCGCATTGCCATGGCGTGACGTTGCTCGGGAATTCGCCCTCGAATACGACGACTCGGTCGCCTGATGTCCACGGCATGCACAACGCCACGTCGCTCACGCCGCGGGTGGTATTCGGGATTAGCGCGAAGTCGGTTGCCTCGCCTCCGACCAGCTGAGCCAGTTTGCCGCGCAGGCGATCGCGCTGTTCGAACCAGCCGAACACGGCCCCGACACCTTTCGCGGCGTAGTCGTCGATGACCGACTTGGCGGCGCTCTGCACCGGGAGCGATGGCGGCGAGACGGCCGCATGATTCAGGTATGCGCGCGATTCGAGGGTGGGGAACAGGCTGCGGTCGCCGAGCTTCGGTTGGCTCATGGCAGGAGTGTAGCCGTACTCGCCCGCGAAGGTCGTCAGCTTGAAGAATGGGGACAATTGAACCTCTTCACAGCGCCTCGGCAATGTCCCGCGAGCTGGTTTGTGCGCGGTTCATCGAAACGCTAGCTGCGAACGTCTCAGCGACCGCGGCGACCTCGTCCCGTTCGCGGACTGCGTCTCGGGTTGGGGGTTGGCGAACGGTTCGCTGCTCAGGCCGCCGTCGATATCGAGGGAGATGATCTTCACGTGGGACTCCATGCATGGGCGACGTATGGCAACGTAGTTCCGTGAACTGGTTTACGCGTCCCCGCAGTTCACGCGGTACCATGTGGCATGCGAACGGTGACATGGGCGGCTTGCGGGCTGGCGATAACTCTTGGCGTGACCGCTTGCGGTTCGGATGACAACAGCGGCGGCACGCCCGCCGGAGGCAGCGGCGGTACCGGCGCGGCGGCTGGCGGTTCTACGTCCGGTGGCACTTCATCGGGCGGAACGTCGTCGGGCGGAACGTCGTCGGGCGGTTCGTCGGCAGGGACCGGTGGCTCCAACAGCGGCGGTGGTGGAACCGGTGCCGTCGCGGGGACGGCCGGCACGTCGGGCGGCGGCGGAACGGGCGGCGGCAATCCAGGCGGGGACGGTTTGCCCGTCGGGATACCCACGCCGAGCTTCGGATGGGAGTTGGCGACCGACGCTCCGGGTACGGTTTTCGTCGATAACACGAACTCGGCATGCGACGACGGGGGCAGTGGGACCGAGCAGGTGCCGTACTGCGATTTATTTCAAGGTGGGAAGAACGTGACGTATGGCGCCGGGGACGTGGTGCACGTGCTGGGCGGGCCATACGTCGTGAACGGCGACTATTCGCTAACGGCGAACGGAACCGACACTAGCCCGGTGATCATCAAGGGTATCGGTGGCCGCATCCTGTTCGACGGCAACGGTTCGCGTGCGAACTTTGAGTGGAACGGGAGCTACGCTGTCCTCGAGAGTCTCGACTTCTTTCACAAGACGCGACACCGCCTCCGGGGCGACTACTATGTGCTGCGGAACGTGGCCGTCCATAACCCCGTGGGCGCGTTCATCGACTTCAATCCGGTGGTCGGCATCGGCGGCCACGACATCCTGATCCAGGACAGCGAGATCTTCAACAACCGACGCATGAACGACACGGACTCGCACGGCATCAACGCCGGCTCCGGATCGTACAACCTGTGGATCTTGGACAACGAGATCTACAACAACAACGGCGACTCGTTTCAAGGCTGCCACCAGTGTTTCGCGGAGCCGCCACATCACGTCTACATAGGTCGCAACGTGCTGCACGACGATCGCGAGAACGCCGTCGACCTCAAGACTATCCACGATGTCGTCGTCTCTGAGAACGTGATGTATGGCTACGGGTCGTCGACGACATCCGGCGGTGACGCCATGGTGATCGGGAGCAACGGTTTCGACGATTCGACCAATCAGGGACCACGTCGCATCTGGGTATTGAACAACGAAATGCGCGATAGCTCGCGCGCCGTTCGGGTCGAAGGGTCCGAAGACGTCTGGGTGATCGGCAACGTGTTCAAGGATGTCGGTGTTGGCATCCAGATCGATAATAAGCCACACCGGGATATCGTCATCGCTGCCAACACGATGACGAGCATCCAGGCCGGTGATGGCATCAATATCTTCGGCTGTCAGCCGGCCAAGCTGACGATCGAAAATAACCTGATCGACGGGGTGAGCG
>JAUIKB010000967.1 GCA_030430975.1 Polyangia bacterium | reverse complement strand
GCGGACGTCGGCCAGCTGTGTTGGTCCTGAGCGGTCCCAACCTGCAGCTGCTGGGGACGCGCGAGCCCGACGTGTATGGTGCGAAGACGCTCGCCGAGATCCACCGCGACCTGACGAAGCTCTCGGGCGACCTAGACATTCGGATCGACTGCCGCCAGACCAATCACGAGGGCGAGCTTCTCGATTGGATCGGCGCAGCTCCCGGCGCGTTTCAAGGCATCGCGATCAACCCCGGAGCGTACACACACACTTCTTACGCGCTGTACGACGCTGTCCGTGCAGTCGGCCTTCCGACGGTCGAAGTTCACCTGTCCAACCCGGACGCACGAGAGGAGTTTCGGCGCCAAAGCTTGATCGCGCCGGCTTGCCTCGGACGGGTGGCTGGCTTTGGCGCGGGCAGTTACGCGCTGGCACTTCGCGCGCTCGCCGAACACTTGGCTTGAGGCGCTAGCCCCGCTTCTTTGCTGCCGTCTTCCTAGGTGCGGCGTTCTTCGCGGGGTGCTTCTTCGTCGCGGCCGTTCTAGTGGTCTTCTTCGTTGCGGTCTTTTTTTTGGCCGCCTTCTTCTTCGCGGGCTGTTTAGTGGTCTTCGCGGTCGCCTTCTTGGACCGACGTGGCGGCCGGGGCGCTTTGCGCCCGACGCTCTCCGCGTCGAACGCCGATGGACACTCCTTGGCGATATCGCACGCTGCGCAGGCGGGGGCTCGAGCGCTGCAAACCCGACGGCCGTGGAAAATCAGCGTGTGGGCGAGCATGTCCCAATCTTTTTTTTGAAACAGACTCATCAGGTCGTGTTCTACGAGTTCCGGTGCGGAGTTATTCGACCAACCGAGCCGCTGCGCGAGGCGCGCCACGTGGGTGTCGACGACAACGCCCTCGGGTGACGAAAAAGCGACGCCGAGCACGACGTTCGCGGTCTTGCGTCCAACGCCGGGTAACTTGATTAGTTGCTCCAACGTGCGCGGAACCTCGCCCTTGAAGTCGTCGCAAAGCATTCGCGCGAGTCGCAAGATGCTCTGGGTTTTTCGTCGAAACATGCCCATTCGACTGAGCACCGATTCGACGTCGCTCGCATCCGCGTCGGCAAGGGCGGCGGGATTCGGCCAGCGGCGAAACAGCTCGGGGGTGACCTGGTTGACCAGCTTGTCGGTGGTTTGGGCCGAAAGGACCGTTGCGACGACGAGTTCGAAGGGCGAGCTGTGGTCGAGTTCGCAGTGCGCGTCGGGGTGGAGCTTCCGAAGCCGTCGATATGTGGCTCGAACGCTTCGGACGTCGGGGCGCGCCGCGCCTGGCTGGGCAGTCATTTCGACTAGGCGTCCTCGTCTGGTTTGTCGGTTTCGTCCGTTTCGGTCTCGTTTGTCGCGTCCTGTTCGCTCGTGCTCGCTTCCGAGTCGTCGCTGTCCGACGAATCGGGCGCGCCGGAATCGTCACCGCCCGCGGCCGACTCGTCACCTTCATCCTCGTCGTCGTCGTCCTTGTCGTTCACCGACTCCAACGCTACGACGCGCTCGTCGTCGCCGACGTTCATGACGCGGACGCCTTGGGCGTTGCGGCCGGTTTCGCGAACCTCTTCGACGCGGGTCCGAATCGTCTGACCGCGGTCGGTGACGAGTACGATTTCGTCCTCGGGCTTGACCAACGAGATACCGACGACAGGCCCGTTTCGGTCGCTGGCGTCGATGAGGATAATGCCCTTGCCGCCTCGCTTCTGCTGTCGGAACTCTTCGAGCGCCGTGCGCTTGCCGTAGCCGCGCTCGCACACCGCGAGCACCTGGTCACGTCCGGTTTCGGTCACAGCCATCCCGACGACCTCGTCATCGTCGGATATGTCGATAGCTTTGACGCCGGCGGCGCTGCGACCCATCGCGCGGACCTGCCCTTCGTCAAAGCGAATCGACTTGCCGCGCTTAGTGGCGATCAGCAGTTCGGATGAGCCGTCGGTGACCGCTGCGCTCAAGAGCATGTCGTCCTCGGCAATCTTGACGCCGATGATGCCTTTTTCTCGGAAGTTCTTGTAGTCGAGCAAGCTGGTCTTCTTGATCTGTCCCCGCTTGGTCAGCGTGATGACGAAACGGTCCTCCTCGAACGCCTCGACTGGTGTGATCGCTTTGATGCGCTCGTTTTGGTCGAGACCGATGAAGTTCACGATCGCTCGCCCCTTCGCACTACGAGCGGCTTGTGGGATCTCGAAGACCTTCTTGACGTAAACCTTGCCGCGATCGCTGAAGAAGAAGACGTAGCTGTGGGTGGAGTTGACGAACAGCTGGTTCACAAAGTCGTCATCGGCCGCCTCCATCCCGCGGTTGCCCTTACCGCCGCGTTTTTGTGCGCGATACACCGAAAAGGGCGTGCGTTTGATGTATCCGTGGTGGGAAATCGTGACGACCATGTCTTCTTCTTGAATCAGGTCTTCGATTTGGATTTCAGCTTCGTTGTCGACGATCTTGGTCCGCCGCGGCTCGGCATACTTGTCTCGAACCTCTTCGAGCTCGCTAACGATCAGCGCCATCAAGACCGCCTCGTCAGCGAGGATGCCCTGCAGACGCATGATCTCATCGCAAAGCTGCGCGTATTCCTGTGCGAGCTTCTCCGCCTCGAGGCCGGTGAGCCGTGCTAGGCGCATGTCGAGAATGGCTTTCGCCTGACGCTCGCTAAGGTAGTACTCCTTGCGGGCACGGGCTGCGTCGATCTCCGCTTCGGGGCGACCCGCGCGTCGGACGAACTCCTCCAGGCCCTGCAGCGGCAGTTTCATCAGTTTGTCACGGGCTTCGTCTGAGTCACGTGACGATCGGATGGTGCTGATCACCAGGTCGGTGTCGGTCGTGACCGTCTCGGCCAGGGACGTATCGCCGGCGGCGGCGATGGTGGCGTTGCTCGCGTCGGCGTAGCCGTCCTCATCGCAGATGCGGACGCGGAGGTAGATCACGCCGGCGCGATCGTCGCCGCTT
>JAUIKB010000966.1 GCA_030430975.1 Polyangia bacterium | reverse complement strand
AGCGCGCGCGCGATGTCGGCTTCGGTCGCCGCCTGGCTCTGCACGACAAGCTCCAGCAACGCAGCGTCTTTTTCCCGTTGTAGCGCGTAGAGCGGTTCCAATGCATCCGGCGTCATCACGCCGTGCCGAACTAGGATGTCACCTACCGCGCGCTGCTCAAACATCGCTACTCAACCCTGACGACGTTCACGTTGCGCGAGATCGGATTGATGCGGATCGGCGGATCCGAATTGTCGCTCCGCGGGCGAGTCGGGCGAGTGCGGTTGATCCGCGGACGAGTCCTGGTTGGAGTGCGCCCTGTCGGCCGGCGAGTCGCGGGTCGACGCGTGGTTGACGGTCGGCCGGTCGTTGAGCTTCCGCCTTTCGGCTTGACCACGTGCGGCATGTCGATCGGATCCGTGGCGACGTGTTCGAAGGCATTGCTCGACGGCTTGCTTTCTTCTTCCAGGCGCTCTTGCTCAGAGATCCGGTCGTAGGTCTGACGAATCGTCTCGACCAGCCCGTTCGTCCGCGACCAGTCCCGCGGCGGCGACCAGTCCCGCGATTCGAAGACGAAGTAGCGGTCCAGGAACTCCTGGCGCTCCTGCATCTTGCGCTGAAAGATCCGCCTCAGGTCAGCCTGCTCGTGGATGATGTGGGGCGTCAGAATCAGCAGTAGGTTTGTCTTCTGCTTGGTCGTCGTCGAACTCCTGAACAAGAACCCGAGCACTGGCAGGTCACCAAGAACAGGGATCTTGTCTCGGTTCTTAACCAGCGAGTCCCGCATCAGGCCACCGATCACGACGGTCTGCTGGTCGTCCACGATCACGGTCGTGTTGGCGTTGCGCTTAGTGATCGAAATCGCGCCGAGGGTGCCGCTCGAAGCGCCCTGTTCGCTGATCTCTTCCTCGATCTCAAGCCGCACTTGATTCGAATCGTTGATGTGCGGTGTGACTTTGATCTTGGTACCGACGTCTTGGCGTGGGGCATTGAAGCCTCCCAGACCGCCCAAACCGCCCAAACCGCCTAGACCCTGCAGAGCGCCGGTCGGGAGACCCGGAATGTTCGGCAGCCCGCCCCCGGCGAAGTTGGTTTGCAGTGGGATGTTCTGGCCCACGTTGATCTCAGCCGGGGTGTTGTCCGTCGCGATGATGTGCGGCGTGGCGAGGACATTCGCATCACCGCTTGTCGCCAGCGCATTTAAGGCGACGCCGAACGCCGGAATACTCAGGCCCGTGCCGAGCAAGTTGCTCGTGCCGTCGAGTTCGGGACCTCGCACGCCGAGCGCCAGTCCTTCCAGGTTCGGCAGACCGATCGATTGAATGGGGTTCAAACCGCCGTAGACCAGCGATTCCTCACCGAAAATAGTCGGTTGACCACCGCCGTGATACGCCAGGTTCAAGCTGTTTGAGCGGTTCACCTGAACATCCATGATGACCGCTTCGATGAACACCTGGCGTCGGGGCATGTCCAGCTGTCCGATCACCAAACGCAGCTGCGCGTAGTCGCGCGCGGAGGACGTGATGACCAGCGAGTTAGTCGCGGGGTCCGGCGTCACGCGGATCTCGCCCTCGAACAGCCCGCTGGTGCCCGCCGACGCTGCCGGCGTGCGACTGTTGCCCCGTCCCTGTTGTGGGGCCGCACCAGACAGCATCTGATTGAGCGTGTTGGCGAGTTCGTCAGCGACGGCGTGCTGAAGGGCGAGCACGTGGATGCGTCCATCGGCGGCCGGCTTCGTGTCGACTCGTTTGAGAAACTGCAGGAGCTTCAGGTAGGAGTCCTCTGTTCCGACGACGATCAGCGAGTTGGACTGCTCATCCGCTACGACCTTGGCCAAGCCGCCGCCCGCGCCGCCGGCTTCGCCTAGCTCGAAGATATCGTTGATCTGCTTGGCGACGTCGGAAGCGGAGCCGAAGTGGACCGGCTGAATCCACATCTTGGTTCCGGCGCCACCCACATCGATCTCTTCGATGATGCGGATCATGCGCCGGATATTCGCGCCCGTATCGGTGATGATCATGAGCTGACCGGGCGTGTAGGTACTCAGGTCGCCGTCCTTGCTCTTGAACTTGCCGAGCAACGTCGCGACATCGTCGGGAGCAACATGCTTCAAGCGATACAGTCGCGTAATGTAGCGATCGGTGCGGGGCACCGGAGCACCCCGTGAGTAGACCGGCGTGGTCTTGTTGGAGATCCCACCGGAGTCCACGATCTTGAGGAATCTTCCGTGCGGGATGACGGTCATTCCATTGGCCTCAAGAATGGACAAGAACGCCTGATACGCCTCGGCCAACGTCACCGGCGCGGGCGACACGACGGTGGCTTTTACCTGCCGCACTTTGGCGCCGTAGATGAAGCGCTTTCCGGTCATACCGCTGATGTGATTCACCAGCTCCGCTAGATCCGCGTCCTGAAGATTGAACTTCACGAGGTGGCCGCCGCCTTTGGGTCGATATGGCGTGTCTACAGCCTTGGCGATCGCTTCCATGCTTGTGGGGAGCGACCCCTTCGCGCCCGGCGGGTCCTTGCCGGGTGCTCCGGGCTTCTTCCCCGACGGCTGCGGGCCGGTCGCGGTCTTGCCCGCCTTCGTCGTAACCTGGGGCTGCGTCTTCTTCGCCGACTTCAGGCCGCTCACGCGGGGTTTGGTCGTGCCCGATTTCTGAGCGCGCAGCGGCTGGGCACTCAGGGTGGGTGCTTGGAGTAACGCGGCGCCCAGGATGGATGTCCAGAGCGTTGATGTGCGGATGATCGTCACGAATGTGTTTCCAAATGACGCGGCTTGCGCGCCGAAATCTCAAGCGGCGGTTTACTTAATCTTGAAATCGACCGTCATGGGTTTACCGCGTCGATTAATCTTTACTGAGAGCTTGTTGGCCGTCCGAAGCCGCGCATAGGCTTCAAGCGCCTTTTCGGGGCTTGCCATATTGAAGCCGTTGATCGTCTCCAGACGGTCCCCGTTCTGAAAACCGAG
>JAUIKB010000965.1 GCA_030430975.1 Polyangia bacterium | reverse complement strand
TGTTGCCCGAACACTGGACCGCCGAAACGGACGCCGCGCGTTACGAAGAGCAGGTAGGGCGACTGTGCGAGCGCTTCGACGTGACATGCGTCGGCGGCTCGCAGCAGCAACAACGAGGCGACCGGCTCATTAATACCGGCTGCGCGATCGGCCCGGATGGGCAGGTGCTCGGACGCTACGAGAAGCACCGGCCGTACGCCCAGGAGCGCCAGCGCGTCGAGCCAGGACAAGCTAGCTCGACGTTCGATATCGACGGACGAACCACGTTGGTTCTCGTTTGCGCCGACTTCTGGTTCTCCGATCTGATCCTGAAGCAGACGACGCTCCCGAGCATGGTGCTGATCCCCGCGCTCTCGGTCTCCCGCAAGCCAACGCCGTTGTATTCGCGCAAGCTCTGGCACCACTTGGCGATCGCACGCGCATACGAATTCGCCACGTACGTCGGTGTGAGCGATTGGTCAGACGAAAGCTCGCTTCCGTGGCTTCGAACATCCGGTGTCGGCGGCTTTGCGGATCCAACGGCCACGGATCCGGATCGGTTGTTCTCCGCAACGCCCCAAGGCGGCCACCAAATCGTCCCGCTCGACTTCGAGAGACTCCGTGCCTTCGTCGCCGACCGCGAACAGCGCGGGTTCTTCTGGAAACGCAGCGATCCGTCGCCAGGCTGACCGCCGGACGGCTAACGGTGATAGACTTCGGGCTCACGCAACAACGCCCGCGCACGTCGGGCAAAGGATCTGAATGCAGTATCGCCAGTTCGGCCCGGAGGGTCCGAGCCTCAGTGCCCTCGGCTTCGGGGGGATGGGCCTATCGATCACCGGTCGGCCACCTGAAGAAGCCGCCATTCAAACGATCCACGCCGCCCTCGACGCCGGCATTAACTTCATCGACACCGCCAACGCCTACTGCCTCGACGACACCGAGTTCAACCACAACGAGCGCTTGATCCAGAAGGCTCTGGCGGGCCGCAGCGAACGCGTGTTCGTAGCCACCAAGTGCGCGTGCGTCCGTCCCGGTGGCGCATGGCGCGTCGACGGCCGACCGGCTCAGCTTCGCACGGCGGCCCACGCCAGCCTCAAAGCGCTGGGCGTGGATTGTCTGGACTTGCTGCAACTCCACGCCCCGGACGCGCGCGTGCCCTACGAAGAGAGCGTCGGCGCGCTGGCTAAGCTGCGCGAAGAAGGCAAAGTTAAGTACATCGGCATCTCGAACGTGACCGTCAGCCACATCGAACAGGCGCGTCGGGTGACACCGATCGCTAGCGTGCAAAACCGCTGGAACGCCTTGGACCGCACCCCAGAAAAATCGGGCGTTCTCAGCTACTGCACCAAGCACAGCATCGCATTCATTCCCTACTCCCCGTTCGGCGGCACCCGCGAGGCGCCAACGCTCGGCGTTCTCGGCAAGATAGGCGCGGAGTCGCGGCGTCGGCGCATGTCGCCCTACCGACTGATCCTGGCGTGGATGCTGGCGAAAAGCCCGATCGTGTTTCCAATTCCTGGGGCGCGCCGCGACGAGAACATCACCGAGGCCGCCAAGGCCGCCGACGCGAGCTTCACGCACGCGGAGATCGCAGCGATCGAGGCCGCCCTGCCGTCGTGACGAGTCGAGCCGAAATGCTGCGGGTCGGCCTGTGCGCCACGTGCGTGCGCGCGAGGCGCATCCAGTCCGGCAAAGGCAGCCTCTTTTATCTATGCGAGGCGGCCAGCTCAGACAGCCGCCTGAAGAAATACCCACCCCTGCCGGTACGCAGCTGTCCGGCATTTATCGCCCAAACAATGCCGCGCGTGTCGGACGAACCCGAGGACGGCTAAGCGTGTTATGCAGCCCCCCGTGGCTAGCTCCAACCCGCGCATTGTCATCGTCGGCGGAGGATTTGCAGGGCTTGCCGCCGCCCGACAACTCAAGGGCGAGGACGTCGACATCACGCTAGTCGACCGGTCCAATCACCACCTGTTCCAACCGCTTCTTTACCAAGTCGCAATGGCGGGGCTGTCACCTGCGGATATCGCGATCCCGATCCGAGCAGTGTTGCGCCGTCAGCCAAACGCGCGCGTCCTGCTCGGCGAGGTGACGCGCGTCGACTTCAACAAGCAGGTGGTGCTGCTCGATGAACCGCGGGGCGAAATCAAGACGAGCGCAACGGAGGTCCCCTACGACTACCTCATCCTCGCGACCGGCGTGAAGACGAACTACTTCGGCCGCGACGACTGGGCGCGCCGCTCCCTCGGCATGAAGAACCTCGATGACGCGGTCGAAGTTCGTCGACGCGTGCTGCTTGCCTTCGAAGCCGCCGAGCGCGCCACCGACCCGCGGGTGATCGCTCGGCTGCTGACGTTCGTAGTCATCGGCGGCGGACCCACCGGTGTCGAACTCGCTGGCGCCTTGCGTGAACTAGCCGATCACGCGCTCGGCGACGACTTTCGCCGCATCGACCCGACCGCGACACGCGTCGTGCTGATCGAGGCTCAAGACCGGCTGCTGCCCGGCGGGTTCAGTCAGAAGCTATCCGGAAAAGCGCAGAGCCAGCTCGAAGAGCTCGGCGTCGAGGTCCGCGTGAATACGCGTGTCGAGGAGATGACTGACGAAGGCGTGGTGATCGGTGACGAGATGATCGAATCCGCTACGGTGCTGTGGACCGCCGGCGTCCGCGGTCGCAGCCTCACGGAGCGCCTCGAGGCGGAACACGACCGCGCCGGACGTGTGATCGTCGACGACACCTGTCGCATCACCGGCGAACCGCGCGTGTTCGCGCTCGGCGACATGGCACACTTCAAAGCCGAGGATGGACAGCCGCTGGCCGGAGTCGCCCCGGTCGCTATGCAGCAGGGTCGCTACGCCGCCAAAGCCCTGCTGCAGCTTGAGCGCGGCAAGACGCCGAAGCCGTTCAAGTACTTCGACAAGGGGATGATGGCGACGGTCGGCCGCTCCCGCGCCGTCGCCGAAACCGGTC
>JAUIKB010000964.1 GCA_030430975.1 Polyangia bacterium | reverse complement strand
CGCGCCGGTTGCGTGCGATGCGTCTTGACCTGCGAACCACGAACCGATGTTGGTGGCCGTCGTCCCGGCACAGCGAGCGAACAGAGCGCCGAACTGCGCGCCGGTCGTGCGCATCAGCGCCGCACCCATTCGAAAGTAGTCGATGCGCTGGCGAAGCTTGAAGTACGCGGCCGTGTAGGCGCCGCTGAAGGTCAAGCGCAGCCCGGACCGGGTCGGGTGAGGTAGGCTCTGCAGCACGAGATCGCCGGTCTGGGCTGCCTGGAGTAGGGACGTTACGGGTGGCCACACGACACGGCCCGTGCTGGGGCCAGATCGCCGCACGATATCCGGTGGCACAACCGGAGGCTTGGAAGTTCCGCTCAGTAACACCAGGTCGATGCGCCAGCCCTCGGTATCGGCAGCGGAAACAGTCGCGCCTCTCATGACCCGCGAGCGCGTCGCGCTACACACGGCTAGCGCGCGCTGAGACCGGGCGGCGTCGGCAGGCGGCCCGATGGCGGAAGCGCTCGGGGTTGGCGCAGGCGTCACGTTACGATCTCGGCGCATCCAGAACACCGCGGCGACGGCCGCCGCGGCCACGAAAGCACCCACCGCCAAGGGTGGCCCGATACGCGAGCGACCGCGACCTCCCGCCGGCGCCGCCATGCTGCGACGCTGCGCCACCAGGGTGCGTATGGTGTCGCGACAGCGCCGCTGTCGCAGCTCGTCGCTCAAATCCGCCCATTGATCGAGCAGCATCCCGACGTCCACGCTCTGCTCTGGGCCCGGTCCGCTCAGTACGGCTCGTCGTTCTTCGACGCGAACCTCCCCGACCGCTCCGAATCGCGACAGCGATTCCTGCAGAAGCGTCTGAAGGGCCAGGGCGCTGCTCACGACGTCGGCACCATACTCCGTTTGAGGACCTGTCCACAGGCCCCGCTGCTAGGATGCGGCGCGATGCGTCCACTCATTCTCGTCAGTAACGATGACGGCTACACGGCCCCCGGCATCCGCGCCATGCAGCGGGAGCTTTCCACCTGGGCCGATGTCGTCGTGTGCGCACCCGCCGGCGAGCAGTCGGCGACCAGTCACGCTCTAACACTGCACCGTCCCATGCGCTTACGTCAGGCGGACGGGTGCTTCTTTGTCGACGGCACGCCGGCGGACTGCGTGTTCATCGCTGTGCATGCCGGGACCCGCGTACTGCCACGCCGGCCCGACCTAGTGGTGAGTGGGATGAACCATGGCGTGAACCTGGGCGACGATGTGTTCTACAGCGGAACCGTTGCCGCGGCGCGCGAGGCGGCGCTCAAAGGCATTCCGGCGCTCGCGGTTTCCCGCGACGAGCGAGCCGATCTGGCCCGCGCGTGTTCGTACGCGAGCGATCTGGCCCGCGCCTGTCTTGTCCACGCCGAACGCGAGACGTTTCTGCTGAACGTCAACTTTCCGAAACACGGGCAATGGCGGCCACGAGCCACGGCGCTTGGACAGCGGCGCTATGGAGACGCCATCGAGTTCCGAAAGGATCCTCGCGGACGCGAGTACTTGTGGGTCGGCGGCGGCCGCGTCGAGCATCATGGCGACAGCGGCACCGATACGGCTGTCTTCGACAACGGCGACGTGGGCATCACGTCGCTCGTGTTGGATCTGGGACGGACCGACCAGCGCGCGTTGTGTGAGTCAGTCGTCAACGACGTGGTGGCCGCCGGCGATCCGAGGTAATCGGCGCCATGGCTACTCGAAAGCGAAAGCGAAGCGTGAGTCCTTCTCGCGCGCCGGCGCGGCGAGCACCGACCCCGCGCGGCGTTGGCGGCAACGCGACTAAGAAGAAAACATCGCGTAAGCCAACCAAGAAGCACACCCTGGTTGAGCCGAATGATACCATCGAGCAAATCACCACGTTGATCAAGGCGGTGCCGGATTTCCCTAGCAAGGGAGTGGTATTTCGCGACATCACGCCGCTGCTCGGGGACGCCGTCGGTTTTCAGACCGTCATCAATAAGATGGTGGAAATGATCATGCCTCACCGTGTCGATTACATCGTAGCGATCGAATCTCGCGGATTCATCTTTGGAGCGGCGCTCGCCTCGCGACTAGGCGCTGGCCTGGTTCTGGTGCGGAAGGAAGGCAAACTGCCGCGGGCCGCTCACGGCGTGGACTACTCGCTCGAGTACGGCCACGCGCGGCTCGAAATTCACCGCGACGCGCTGCCGCGACGTGCCCGTGTTGCGATCATCGACGACGTGTTAGCTACGGGCGGAACGGCTCACGCCGCAGCGCAGCTCGTCGCCAAGACCGGCGCGAAAGTCGCCTGCTTCGGCTTTCCAATCGAGCTTGATTTTCTACAGGGTCGAAAGCAGCTGTCCGCCCCGGTTCTTTCACTGGTGCACTACTGACTTTCGCCCCCTAAGGCTCCGTAGACGCGCGTCAGGTCGCTCCTGCCCCAGGCTCAGATGCGCTCGGCGGTGATTCGCGGTAACTTCGGTGAATGCGCTTAACGTCTCGCCGCCGCCCGAGGATTCGTCGATATCTGCTCCCCCTGGTCAGCGCGTTGCTGTTCGGCGGCTGCGGTGGAGAAGACGGAGGCGGCGGAGGCGACTCGGGCGCGAGCGCGGGCGTCGGGGACAAGTGCTCAAGCACTTCATCGTGCCGCAACGGGCTTGAATGCAAATCGGATAAGTGTTCACCAGCCGGTACGTTGGCACTGAACCAGCGTTGTGTGATCAGCGCCGAGTGCCGCGACAATCTGCAGTGCATCAATACGCGGTGCTCCCCGGCCGGAGAAGGCGTCGACGGATCCGAATGCTCCACCGACGGCGACTGCGCTCACGGCTATCGGTGCGGCTTAGTCGGCTTCGGTGCCGAATGCGTGACCGAGGGCACAGCCGATCTGGGCGATTCGTGCGGCAACAGCAGCGACTGTTTCGGCGGGCTTGTATGCGAAGACGCAGCGTGTGCCCAACCCGAGCCAGGCAC
>JAUIKB010000963.1 GCA_030430975.1 Polyangia bacterium | reverse complement strand
CGCACGGCTCGCCGATACCAGGGGTCGCTCACCTTGCCGGTTAGCAACGCTCGGAGGTAACCGCGACTGGGCTCATATGCGCCGGCCCGTCCTAGCGCGTCGCCCAAATGGAAGCGTAGAGCGCGACCCTCACTCGTCTCTTTGAACGTGTCGAAGCGGGGTGATTCGACCAGGTACACCAGTGCGCCAATCGCCTCATCGCGACGACCCGCCAGCTGCATCGCTTCGATCGTCTTGAGTTCTTTGGCGAGCCGAACCCGACTCAGGGGCGCCGTAGCAGCCAGTCGTCGAGACTTGAGAGCGGTCTGATACGCGCGCATCGCCGCTCCGCGCGTGTCAGCGCCCAGCGCGGCTTTCTTCTTCGGCTTCTCGGAGGTGGGCTTCGCCTCCGGCTGCGTGGCGGGTAGCGCCTGCTTCTCACCCGGCGAGTCCGCTTCGTCGGTTGGAGTCGTGGGCGGCGATGCCTCCGGCACCGGTTCAGCGGTGTCGGGCTTGGGCTTGGGCTGCGCACCAGCAGGCGTCGCTACGCAAACCGCGATGCCCAGAAGCGCTGCGCGAGTGAGGGCCGAGGGTCGGCTCACTCGTCCACCTCGGCCTCAAGCCGGACCCGCAAGTCGTACTCGCCTTCCTGATCTTCAGGAAAGTCCTCCGCCATGTCGGAGTCGTCCGACACCTCGAGCCGCGCGAGCAGCTTCTTGCGCTCGGGCACGACGATCGAAAACTTCGAGGTCTGCCACGTCTTGTACGCACGATTGCGCGCGTCGGTGCGCTCGACCTCGACGCCCAGGATGTGATGGCCGGGGGCGACGCCGTGCTCGTAGACAACCTTCTCGTCTTCCGCCGAGAAGCGTGCCGGAGCCCGATACACGACGCCATCGTCTAGCGAGATCGTCAGCCCGTCGATCCGCGCCTCATCGCCATCGGTTTCAATCGACACCTTCAGCTTGCTCGCAAACATCGTGGTCGTGACAGCTGATACTCGCCCGCGCAGAGCCGCGATATCGGCCAGCAGTTTGTCGAACTCCGCCGGCGCGGTCTGGACGTCATCCTTTGGAAACTCGTCCGCCGCGGGATTGAGCGGCGACGATTTGACACTGCTCGACGGAGCAGCGGTCTTGGGGGGCGGCCCACCGATGTCAGTGACATCGGGATCGGTCGGTGGCGTCGCGGCGACCGCGCTGGCGGACGCCGATGCGTCCGATTTGGGCTTCGGCTTGCCGTCAGGCTGACCGCCAGCGGCAAAGGCGATCAGTACGCCGACGGCAGCGCACAGTACGGGAACAGCTCGATTGGGTCGCATGCGCCAGTATCCTGTCCGGAGCGGCCAGGGAGCCGTTCCTCCCCGCAGGTTACAAGGTTACGGCGCAAACGGCGAGGTCCCGCTGGCGTAGATTTCACCAGCGATTTCGCCCGTCTCCAAAGTCTCGCCGGAAGCGCCATCGCTAGCTGCGTTCGCGGCGTGCGCTGATAAGCTTGAGGCAACATGACTTCTCTTACCGCATGCCTCCGCGCTCAGTGTCGGCCGTCCGTCCGAACGGTGGTGGCTACAGTCATGAGCGCCGCGCTCATCGGCTGTGGTCCCGAAACCGACGACCCGCCAGCCGGCATCGATCTAACCAAGCCCAGCAAAGCTGGCTGGCAGGTGACGACCGGGGACTTCCAGGTCCCTCAAGGTGAAGAGGTGCAGGACTGCTACTTCTACGACGTTCCGTTCGACGAGCCGGTCTGGGTGAAGCGGATCGCTATCAAACAGAACGAGGGTAGCCACCATATGAACGCGTTCCGCGTTCGGACGATTCAAAAGCTGGACGGCAAGCCAGGCGACGTGGTCGTCGGCGACGAGTGTTGGAACAGCCCCAACTGGGCCGACTGGCCGCTGATCATGAACTCGCAGACCGGCGGGGAAACCGACTGGACGCTACCCGAGGGCGTCGCCATGCGTTTCGAACCACTCGAGAAGATCATGATCCAAACGCATTATGTCAACGCCAGCACGCAGAAAACGCCCGTTGGCGGCAATGTCCTCATGGAGTTCTACCGAACGCCCGAGCCCGAAGTCGAACACGAACTGGGCACAGCCTTCGCTACGAACCAAAGCCTGCGAATCTGCCCAGGCGAAAAGGACAAGCGCTATGAGGCGACGTGCCGATTCGGCCGAGACGAGCCGGTGACGCTGATCGGCGCAAACGGCCATTTCCACAGTCGCGGGCGGAAATTCACCATCAATGACTTCGACCCGTTCGAGGGCAAGGGCAAACAGTTCTACGAGAGCAAGAGCTGGGACGACCCGCCGATGCTGCGCGACCTGAACGTGAAGATCCCGGCCAAGGGCGGCATCTCGTACGCCTGTGAGTTCACCGCCCCGCAGGACACGTGCGGTGACCCGGACGACGATTGCTGCTTTACGTTCGGCGGCTTCGTCGAATACCAGGAACACTGCAACGCTTTCGTTTACTTTTACCCGCGCGGTAATACTGACATCGCGTGTTTCTAACCAGCCGCCCTGTTTCAGGGCCCGCCGAGTCGGGACGGCGCACCGCGCGGCTTTGGTGCCTAACCGCGCTGATAGCTGCGTGCCAATTCGGCTGCAGCTCACCGGAAACTCCGCCGCCCGATGGCTCAGCCGACGCCGGCAGCGAATCCGCCGATGTTGCCGAGGCTAGTAACGACAACCTCACCGTATCGGCGGTGCTGTTCGTCAGCGGCGGCCAGCCGCGCGCCGTCTCGGCCGGCGACGTCATCGATCTGTGGCGTCCGCCCCAAGGCGGGCATGTGCTGCTGATCGGCGCACGTATTCAGGGCCTCGACAGCGACACGATCGAGCTCCGCGCCAAGCTGCTGCGAAGCGCAACTCAGGAAATCCTTGCCGAAGAAAGCCGGACGGTGAAGGTAACTCCCGACCCTGACGACCCAGCGACCAGCGAGACGTCCCGTGACGACGTCAGCGGCGTCGCACAC
>JAUIKB010000962.1 GCA_030430975.1 Polyangia bacterium | reverse complement strand
CTGCTTTTGGCGGCGACGCGCGCCGTGAGCCAGGCCGGCCGGCTGTCGATGACGGTTACCGAATGGGGGCTTGCGGCGGGTGGCATCGGGTTGATCTGCGGGCTGCTATTCACGTTGTTCATCGGGCACGAAGACGATCCGAATCGACTGTTCCTCGCCGCTGTCGGCCTTGTCATCTTCGCTTCAGGGATCGGTACGGCGCTAGGAATTTCGCCGCTCTTCGTGAACCTGCTCGCCGGTCTGATCGTCGGCAGCACGTCGAGTCACAGGGAACAGGTGCGAGCCCAGCTGGACCGGCTGCAGCACCCGCTGTTCGTTTTGATCTGGGTGTTTGCAGGCGCGCTGTGGGCGCCCGCGACCGGGTGGCTATGGGCGTTTCCGATCGTCTATTGGCTCGCGCGGCTGGCTCTGCGGCGTATCAGCGCGCGCGTTGCGGCTCGCACCATGGTGGTGCCGCGGATCGAAACCGTGCGACTTGGCAACGGACTGCTCGGCAACGGTGTACTGGCAGTCGCGATCGCGGTCAGCCTCGCGCAGCGCTTCCCGGAATGGGCTGGCATCATCATGAACACGGTCGTGATCGGCGGGCTGCTGGCCGACTTGACCGGTCGCGGTCCGCTCGTCGCGCTCCTCACGGATGCAGGCGAAATCAATACGGGTGACACGCTGAGCGAAGCGTCGTCGGACTCCGAGTCGATGTTGGATGAGCCCGCACCCTCTGATGATGCGGCGCCGGACGCGGAGTCAGGCGACGAGCCGGTGCCCGCCGGAACAGAGGTAGGATCATGAAAGCGATCATCATTGGCGCCGGAGACGTTGGGACACATCTAGCGCAGCACTTCGGAGCCCTCGGCATGGAGGTCGGTCTCGTCGACGTAGACGACAGCGCGCTGGTTCAGGTGGAAGAGAAGCTGGACGTAATGACCGTGAAGGGCAATGCCACCCATCGCGAGCTGCTAAAGGCCGTTAAGGTACAGAGTGCGGATGTTGTCGCTGCGGTCACTGCCAGCGACGAAACCAACCTGGTGAGTGCCGCACTGTCAGCATCGATGGGCGCGCAGCGTGCGGTCGCCCGCGTTGACGATCCAGGCTTCTACAAGTCGGGCGTAGCCGTTGAGTCGGAGGTCCTGGGGATTCATGCGGCGCTGTGTGCTTCACGTCTGGTCAGCGACCAGCTGCTGATTAATCTGCTGAGCCTGGATGCTAGTTTTACCATGTCGGTTCCGGGCGCTGGCCTGGTGATCGCGGCGGTGCCGCTCACGGCTGACTCTCCTGCTCTGGGTGAGAGCGCGATGGACCTGCACGTGGGCGATGGCGTGCGCTTGGCCGCTGTTCTGCGCGATCATGTGCTACGCCCGGCCCAGGACATCGCCCGACTCGAGGTCGGTGACGCACCGTTTCTGACGGGGCGGGTGGGCCACGTTCTGCTTGCGACGCGGCGCCTCGTCATGAAGAAGCACGCGCGCCGCGTGGCGATTATCGGAGGTGGCGACGTCGGTTTGCAGTTGGCGAGGGCGCTGGCGCCCGTAGAGCGACGGGTCCAATTGATCGAGCTTGACCGGCCGCGGTGCGAGCAGCTCAGTCTTGAACTCCAGAACGTCGACATCGTGCACGGCGACGGCACCAATATCAGCGTCCTTCGCGACGAGCAGCTCGAGGGAGCTGATTACCTGCTTACAGCGACGCGTTCGGATGAGGTCAACCTGATGGCGTCGCTGCTGGCGATCGACCTGGGGGTTCCGGATTGCTTCGCACTGCTGCATCGCGCGGGCTACGCGGATGCATACAGCCGCCTGGGGATTAGAGGCACTGCCGGTGCGCACACGGTGATCGCTCGCACCGTGACTCGAATGCTTCCGAAGATGGCAACCAAGCTCGCCGAGCCGATTCCCAAGGCGGCCCAGAGCGTCGTCGAGTTCAAGCTCGGCCGCATGGACCATCCTCTGGTCGCGCGAGACGTCAAGCTGCCGGACAATTGTCACCTGCTATTGGCGGCACGGGGAAACGTCAATCTCGCTCTTTCCAAGAACCCGCAGCTGCGCGGTGGGGAACGCTTGATCGTCGCTGCGCCGACGCGCGCCATCGCCGAGGTCGAGCGCGAGATCGGACGGTTGAGTAGACCCCGATGACATGGCGTCGCGTCCTGTCGCTCACGAGCCGTTTGGTGCTGCTCATCGCGGCACTGATGCTGGCCCCATTTGGCATCGCCTTGGTCGATGGCCAGACGCGTAGTGCGCTCGCCTATGGCATCAGTCTCGCGTTGACGGTGGTGCTCGCCGTCAGCATGCGGATGGTGGCCGGCAAAGAATCAGACGACACCCTGCATCGAAAGGACGCCATCGGTTCCGTGGTGCTGACGTGGATCGGGGTCGGGCTGTTCGGCGGACTCCCTTTCATGATCGAGGGGTCGATCCCTAGTTTTGCTTCCGCGTCGTTCGAGGCTGTTAGCGGTTTTACGACCACCGGTGCGACCGTCGTGGGCGACATCGACGCGCTGTCGAGGGCGTCCAATCTGTGGCGCTGTTTGATGCACTGGATCGGCGGCATGGGTATCGTCGTGCTCTTCGTCGCGGTCTTTCCCCAGCTCGGCGTAGGAGCCAAGCACCTGTTCAAAACGGAAGTGCCGGGTCCAATCACGGAGGGGCTGAGGCCGCGTATCAAGCAAACCGCGCTGGCCCTGTGGTGGGTGTATGCGGGGCTAACCGCGATCAATGCGTTGCTACTCAAGCTCTGCGGACTGAACTGGTTTGATAGTCTGTGTCATGCATTCTCGACACTGGGCACTGGCGGATTTTCCACGCGCGGTGCGAGTATCGGGCACTACAACAACCCCGCGGTCGAATGGGTCACAACAGCGTTCATGTTGATCGCGGGGCTCAACTTCGGGCTCTACTACGGCGTGTTGCGAGGCGGCGCGCGGGAGCTGTTTCGGAACTACGAGCTGCGGTTCTATCTGCTG
>JAUIKB010000023.1 GCA_030430975.1 Polyangia bacterium | reverse complement strand
CGGCAGCCAGCCAACGCGGCGTCGGCGCATGGTGGTCAGTCATCGTTGGTCGCGGCTTTCGTCGATGTCGCTGTACGGCGCACGCCCAGTGTTGCCGATGTCGACGTGCCAGTGGTTTCGGTGAGCGGCGTTGTGGTTGGCGGTCAAAGCCAGACTAAAGATCTGTTGTGCTCCAGCTTCGCAGATCAACTCGTAGAGTTCCCGACTGATGCCCGTCTGTGCGGCCAGCCCGGATGTGCAAGTCGTCGAGGAGCTGCCCTTCTTCCAGTGGGCGTTGTTATTCAGATCGTAGCGGGTGCCATCCGCCTTGTAGAGGTAGCGGATGTCCAGCGCGCGTCCCCACGAGTGATTCGAGTAGCTGCTGCAGCTTGGTTCCGGGTCGTTTGGACCGCGGCAGTAGTTCGTCTGGCTCCACGAGCAGCAGCACCGGTAGCAGTGCGAGCCAAGAGTGCCGATTTTTACAAAGCCGCGGGCCTTGGCCAGGCCGGCGAACAGGTAGAGCTGTTTGACGAACTCGCAGGCGATCGGTGACGTAGCGTCGTTGTCGGTGTCGGTCTGAGTGAAACGCACGCCGTTCAAAGGCCCGGTCAGCTTGACGCCGTCCGTTACACCGCGCGCGTTGGTATCCGTATACGAAACGCCGAGGGCATCGAGTTCGGTCAAGCACGGGCCGCTGTTCGTCGAACCTTCGATGACGAAGTTGACAATATCGGTCGCGATGACGTTTCCGCCCGCGTCCTTGGCACGAGCCTCTGTCCAGCGCATTCCGACGTACTGGTAGTCGTAGTCCAGCGCGAAGTTGGGCGGCGTCGTCGACGTTCCCAGAGAGAAGTCGGTTTCGATGACGTACTCGACGGCGACGACATCGGGGCTGGCCTGCACTGCGAACGGGATGGTCGCGGTCTTCGGTAGCGTGCCGAGTTGAAACGTCTGGCCCTCGGTCGGCGATGTGACGTTGACGAACGTACCCATGCCAGTTCCCGCCGTGCCACCGTTTCCGGCTGTAGCCGTGCCGCCGTTTCCGGCTGTAGCCGTGCCACCGTTTCCGGCCGTCGATGTGCCGCCATTGCCGGAGCTTGTCCCGCCGCTGCCGGTTGCTCCTGTGCCTCCTACGGCGCCGGTCGCGTTTCCGCCCTGACCGCCCGTCGCCGTCGTGCCGCCGGCTTGGTAGGCCGGACCGCCACCGCCACCGCCATCGGAGGAGCAAGCGAATAGTGAGGTCAGAGCAAGCGGAACCGCGATCACACCGAAGCGCATGCGCGGGATGATAGCATGGCGTCGCGGCCAAGCCGTGCGGGCGAGCGGCGGACGCGCGCGGTTTTTATTCGTGGAATCCAGTGATGAGAGATGTCAGTGACGACGGATCCAGCGAGCACAGATACGGTGGCGTATTTCTGTGGCAAGGGTTTGAACACGAGTGGTTGCGCAGCGTGCTCGGCTTCAGCGTGCCGCATCGCGTAAGTCGGCTAGATAACTACATTGATCGCCAGCGCTCGGAGGACTGGCGCCGCGATGCGTCAGCCGATTTTCACTTCGGTCAGGAGACGGGCGTAGACGGCAACTATATGCAACCGATCGGTCGCTACGCGGCGCTGAGCGCGGCGCACTTGTGCGCTCATTCGGGCGTCGCAGAGTTCGCCTGGACGGATGAGGGCGAGGGGAAGCGGTTTCCGCAAGCGCGATCCGACCTAGCGCGCGAGGTGCATGTACCGGCGACGGCGTTGTCCGCCGATATGGAGGGGGGCGGCTACGTCGCCGTGCTGAATGGAATCGCTTTGCGGTCCAGGTGCGATCCCGCAAAGCAGCCGTCCACGTCGCCCGGCAACTCACACGGCTTCTGGCCGTTCAAGTTGGCTTTTCGAGTTGGGGACGTCAGCGCCAGCGCCGACGGCCTACGGTTCGACGTTAGCGCGGCGATTCATCGTGCGTGGACTCCGATGCGTGGCGGATTGCCGCCGTTCGAGGAAAAGCCGTTCAATCATCGCCTGGATTACGAACTCGAAATCCACTACGCCGTGCTCGGCATGGCCGCCGGGCACCTCGTAACGGCGCGGGAGCGGGTCGAACTGAGCGGTTCGGTTCACGACCGCCGTCCCCGCAGCGGCCGCGTCACACTTCCGCTTGACGGTGCGGCGGTCGGGAGCTTCGGCATTGCCGGGTTCGGCTTCGAATTGAAGCGCAGTGGCACAGCCGAGAGGTTTGGCCATCTGGGCCGCTACATCAGCGGCATGACGCTTGGCGCCGACGCCGCACCGCTCGACGCTGACCGCGGCGTCCTGGATGTGGACTGTTCGCTTGGAGTGTGGTGCCCGAAAACCGTAGTGAATTCGCACGCCGACTACTTCTTGGATGTTGTCGGTATCGGTCTGCCTGAATCAGCCACGGTGCTCGCCGGGGGGAGAGCCCGCGGAAAGCTGTGCTCGAATAGCCATGGCGCGCCGTTTTTCTCGGTTTGGAACGGCTGCGATGATTCCGAACGCGGGCCGGAGTGCAGGTGCTACACGGTGCCGATACGAGCGGAATTTTCTGAATGAAAACAAAGCAAGCAATCGGTGTTGCCGAACGACAAGCCACGAAGCGAGCGCTCGGACTGCTTGTCCACCATTTCGGCTACCGTGGCGCTGCGCGGGTGCTCGGCCGGGTCGTCTACGGACAGCTGAGGGGCGAGCCGTTCAGGCGCCTCGGTCCGGCGTCGAGTCGACGTGAGCGTTTGAGCCGTCGTCAGTGTGGTGGCGCCGTATTGTTGGATCGCGCGATAGCGCGTGCTTCGGATGCGGATACCGCTAGCTCGATCGTGGGTGAAGTGATCAGCACGGGCGGTATGGAGTTCCTGGAGAAAATGGTGCCCAACGCGGGCATTGAGCAGATGAGGGTTCGAGCCGCGGAGGTCGTCGATTCGTTTTTCAACGCTGAGGGACAGACATCGTTCGACGACGATGGGTCGTTTCGGTTCGACGTGCATCGTTGCCACTTCGTGGAGCTGCTGGGCAAGGTCGATGCGAGCCACCTTGCCCGCCACTTCTGTCAGGTCGACGAGCGGTTCTTCACTTCGGGTCAGCGTCCGATCCAATTGCGCCGCACCGGGACCATCGCGTCGGGGGGCTCCGGTTGCGACTTTCATTTTTCGCCGCTCGGTGACGAGTGAGGTTAGCGGCGGGTGCGCGACGCGTGCGTCCAGGTTGAGTTCAGTCCGGGGCGATCTCGACGCGCGTTCGGGCAGAGCCGATCCTCCACGGCACCCACAGCGCCGGCAGCGCCATTAGATCGGTCACGTCGGGCGTCAGCGCCACGGGCCTGACGGCTGGCACCGCGTGCGATTGAGCCAACTGTAGGACTGCGGCAAACGGCCACTGCAACGCACCCAGGCCGAACCGGTACATCGCGCCGGCGGTTCCACTTATCTGGATCGCGCTGAACACCGCGCCAGTGGCGAGCACAGCCACCGCGACCTCTTTCCGGGATGTGGCGATGGGTCGTCCCCCCATCCGTTTTGCGAGCTGAGCCAGGGCGATGAGGAACAAGGGAAAGAAACAGAGTCCGGCCACATCCGAAAGCTTGCCCGTTACGAACCCGGGCCATGCCCGTTTGAGTACGTGGTCGTTGATCACCAGGATCGTGATCGAGCCGAGCGCGGCCGGGTGCAGCAGCCAGCCGCCGACGGTATCTTGGGCCTGACTCGTCAGTCTTCTACGATTTCGACTTGGGCGTCCTTGGGCTGCGTTTCGACGCCGGTCATAGTCGATCGGAAAGTCCAATTCACTACGACCGGCTTGCCGTCGCCTTCGATGCGTTCGAACTGAACCATGTAGCCTTCGGTGCAGTCGTCACCGCAGTCACCTCGGACCTGGAGTTCGAATTCAAACGGTTCCGGGCTACCGTTTGCGTCAACCGTCAGCGTGGCCAATTCCGAAACGGTTTCGCGTCCGTCGTCCGGTATGAGCGAGAGCTGGACCTTGGCGGCGCTGCTGTCTGGTGCTTCCCAAAGCACCGTTCCCTCGACGCGGTGCGAGGCGGTCCCCCCGTCGTAATTGACGGTGTAGTGGTAGCTGGCCTCGGGGGACGACTCGGTGAGCGAGACGACGCGAGACTTGGTCGCGTCGCCCACGTTCCAGGTGGGTTGAGAAGTTGCCACCGAAGCGATGGCCGCCAGCAGCATGCCCGCGTAGGCGGCTCCTTGACGCAGCGTGCCGGCTCCGGGAATTCCGCTGGGAGTTTTGGTTCCTTGAGGATTCATTGCTTTGGGCGTCATATTACCGCGGATGACAGAGCAACGCCTGTGCCAGGTCATGGGGTACGGCGGATGACGGGCGATTCGGCCAGCTTGGCTTAACCGCCGTGAACTCCGGTGCACGCCTGGGTGCGTGTGATGACGCTATCGCGTGCTATCCGCCGGAAACCGGCGGTATCAGCGCGGCGACGTCGCCGTCGTTGATCGCGCGACCGGGCTCGGCGAACTCCTCGTTGATGGCGATCCGCACGCTTCCCAAGCGCCCTGCCAGCTCCGGTCGCAGCTGCTCGATGTGGGACTGCAGCCCGGCTACGTCGAGCGGGCCCTCGATGGTGACGGATTGCTCGCGTGTGCCGGTCAGATCGCGGAGGGCGGCAAAGTACAGCACGGTGAGCTGCATGGGATCAGCTCGCGCGGCTGTTTTCGAGGTAGCGCTGTAGACCGGAACTCACTTCCAGGAGGTTGGGCGTGATACGGGTCACCAAGAACTCTTCGAGTGTCTTGCCGACGCTGCCCTGGAGCAGCTTGGGTACGCCTTTGATCTTGGACGCATCGATGTTCAAGTCGCCGCGGATCTCAAGACGGGTCCCGCCGTCCGTAGCGACGAATCGGTTCTTACCGCCGCAGGAAACGGCGTCGCTGAACGAGTGCGTTTCGATCCGCCACTCGCAGGCCCACTCCGAGTCGAGCCAGCGCGCGTAGTCGGTCCACGACAACATCTCTTGAGTGAGAACTACGCGTGCGGCCGCCGGGAGGTCGCCGCCGCCATGCCACACGTTGACGATCTTAGTGATCGCGTCTGACTGAGGCTCGCGTTCCTTCTCCTCGATCTGCCGAATGTTCGGCATATGCTCGACCAGGCCCACTAAGTCATCGCGGTACGCCTGATACACCACGTCACGTGGAAACAGGATCGTCGCGTCGGCTCGAAGTTCCATCGTTACAGGCCGTAGGCGAATCCGAGGCTTGGCGCAATCACCGTAGCGCTCGTGCTGCCGAGGTGTTGGCGTACGCCGGCTTCGATAACCAGCGCCAGATGCGGGTCGGGCGAGTACTGAAGCCCTAGTCCGAGACCGGCGAATCCGGGGCCGCCTTTCGAATACACGTCGACGTCGGCGGCGGTCCTGTTCTCTTCTTGGTACTGGGTCGTGACGCGGCCGTTAGCGTCGCCGATGCCGCCGCCGACGTACCCGTATGGACGCACCCCAGCGGCCGTGAAGGGGTCGGGGGCGAGGAAGAAAGCGAAGCGTACTTCGGCGTGAATAGGTAGGAACGACTTGCCGTCGTCGTCACGCGTCGGGTGCCCCAAGAATGCGAAACCGAGCTTAGCGCCGATCGTCATGCGCTTGGCCAGCACGCGATCGTAGCCGACCATCACCCGCATCGACCCAGGGGCCACGCCGCTGCCGATCGTGTTGGCGCCGACAACTCCAGGGTCCGGATCTCGCACAACTTGGCCGTTTGAATAGAAGCAGCTGCGTTGGCCGTCCGCTTGCGCGGCGGGACTACAGGCGTCGTTGGCGCTGCTGACGACCGCGAGATCTGGAGAGAAACTCAACGAGAACCAGTTCTCGCGGCGTCGGTTCGGGTCCTCGGGCTCTTCTGGCACGTCGCCGCGGTCGACGCAGTACAAGGCTTCGCAAACCTGGTTGCCGGGACAGTCGTCGTTGGTGTCGCAGCTAAGCCCCGAGTTCTCCATCGGGCGCGCGCACTCGGAGGGCGGAGCCTGACCGGGCAGTGCCGGTGGGCGGCCGTCGATGGCTTCTTTGACCTGTACCTGGCGCGGGCTCTTTTGCGATCCTGCGCTGGCGACGCGGTCGAGGTTCTCGTCGAACGCGGTGGTAAAGTAGTAGACGCTTCCGGTCTGTTCGACACTCCGGCACGGCAGGTAGCCGCCGAACCCTCCTTTGACCTTCTTGAGCGCCTGCTCCTCCCACTTGCCGTTTTTCCCGATGCGATAGCGGGCGACGACCTTGGTCGCTTTGACTCCCTCGGGAAGCGACACGAACACCGGGATCGGGTGGTACGTCGATTGCTCCGTCCAGGGTTTCTCGTCCAGCACGCCGACGGAGCGGTCGACGACGACAGCTTTGGGGGCGGTGGGGCCCGTTATTGCCTTCGCCTCATCGAAAGCCTTCTCGATCGCCTCCGTCGTGAAGTTCGGATCGAGCGCCATCTCTGGAGACAGCTTCAGCATTTGCTCAAACGCTTTGACCGCACCGGTCCGGTCGTTCATGCCACCGGCTTTGACGACGCCGATCGCGCGCTGGATTCGTGCTCGCGTCTCGTCCGTGCAGGCGTCCTTGGACTTGGAGCAAAGGTTCCACGCGGTACCGAGCTTGGCGTCTGCTGCCTTGAAGTTGGTCGCCAGGTAATCTTGTTCGAGCGCGTCGGTCAGCAGACCTTTGGCGCGGGCGTCGGAGCTTTTTGCGTGCGCAGTTGCCGCGCTCAGTGCGAGCGCCGCACAGGTGAAGGCGCCGGCCAGCCGCAGCGGATACTTCTTCATACGCCGCTACTATACCGGGCAGTGGCGGTGCCGCGCATGCGCAATCGGGTACAAATCTCCTTCTATTTCCGGTGGGTTCCCGGCTCCAATTCAGCGCTTGCATGGTACAAGAACGCCCTGAATTGGCGGTGAACGGCTTTCGGGGCGCGAACGCCAACTGTCTAGGAGACGCAAGTGACCGACAAACACAAGCTCGGAAGAGACGTTTTCATCGCGCTGGCAGCGGTCGGCTGGGCAGATGGGAATCTGGACGAAGAAGAAGCCGACGCGATCGTTCGCACGGCGGTCGAAGAGGGGCTTGAGCTCGAGGAGATCAGCGAGATCGAAGAAGCGACGAAATCGCGAGTCGAGGTGGGCTCGATCGATCTGTCCGCCATGACCAAGCAAGATCGACTGTTCGTTTACGCCGTTGCGGCTTGGATGACGCGACTCGACGGCGTGGTCGACGATGGCGAGGTCTCGGCGCTCGATAAACTGGGCGCCGCACTGAAGATCCCGGAAGCACCGCGGGGCCATGCCGACGCGATCGCCAAGGAAATCGCAGAACTGCCCGAAGGCGACCGCCCCTCGCGGTATGAGCTGCCCAAGCTGCGGGCCGTGATCACCGAGCGTCTGTTGGCTGCACAGGTCGCGCGCGCCCAGATGCGTGCCGCGCAGGAAGCCGAGGACGAGGGGGCCGATGCGACGTCGGAAGAAGGTTCTGAGGACGCCGGAAAGACGGACTCTGAGGACTCGGACGAAGGCTAGGCGCTCGCTTCAACCCGGCGCATCGGATAGCCCTCCGGTGGCTTGACGGCATACGACAACGCTAGAACGACGATCAGCACCAGCCGATAGACTGCATGGACGTCATCGACGTCGATGTGTTCGGCGTGGGATTCAAGCGTCGCGTTGACGTGGTCGTTGATGAACTCGAGCAGATGCGGTTGCTCCATGGCGACGACGTCGTCCGTGTCGAGGGCTTCGGCGGGGTCCGCCAAACGCAGTTGTTCGTCCAGCGTTACCGATGCTTCGGTCGCCTGGAGCGATTCGTCCGTAACCAGCTCCATGAACTCCCCGTGTGCCTGGCGGAACCCGAGCCAAACAGCGAGAACGAGAAAGTAGCCCAGGGCGAGCGCCGTTTCATCGAGCGGTTCTGCGAGCGCGGCGGCTGCATGAGCAGCGAGCTGCGGTTGGCTGGTCTCGAACGCTGCGAAGGCTTCATCCAGCTGCTCACGCGCTTCCTCGTCGTCTTCAGCGAAGCTGTCGCGCACGGCGTCGAGGGCGTTTTCCGAGATTCGGGCGAACGGAGGAACCGGTCGAATGGCAGCTCTACGAACCCACACGTGGACTCGGTTTAGCACGCTGGGCGCGTGGATATGCGCGAATCGTACGCGGACGAAGTTACCCGCCGGGGCGCTTGAGTTCGCGCAGCTGACTGCCAGCCACCCAGGCGGACAGCGAACCCCATTCAATGCGCACGCGCCGCCCCTGGCGCTCGACGATGTCCACCCGCGCACCTTCCGGGGCGCTGCTGAATTCCGTGTCACCCTCGCGGAGTGTTAGCGGCGCTCCTGCTTCGTCCATGGTGCGCGCGTTCGGAACCACCACGGTCGCGGGTGTTGACGTGCTGTCGTAGTACTCGCGCAGACCGGCGCCGCCCGCGAATAGCGCGAGCATCAAGCACGACATGCCCGCCATGATCGAGCCGGCGAGCTGGCGGCTGGCGATCGTCGAGAACCTGCGCAACCCAAGCCCGAGCGCCAACAGAAGCGAGCTGGCAGCAGCGGCAATCGCCCAAGCGTCGGCGCTCAGCAGGTTGACGGCAGCCCGCCCGAGTTTGGGATTCACCACGACCGGTTCACCGCCAGCCCTCGCGCGACGTCGCGCGATCTCTTTGCGCGTCCCCTCGAGCGCTCGCTCGGCGCCGTCATCGGAGGGTCGCAAGAGCAGCGCCTCCTCGAATCCAGCGGCGGCCTGCCCCAGGTCGCCAGGCTGGGCGTTGTTGCTCATCGCTCGGTACAGGTACGCGGTGCCGCGATTGAAACTAACGTCCGGATGCGTCACGCCCTGGTCGGCCAGCAGCTCGAGCGATCCGATCGCGTCGTCATGAGCACCGCTTTCGAGCGCTTTGATGCTCCGGGTAAACAGCTGGTCCGGGTTTGTCGCGGCGTTGACCGATGTCGTCGCCAGCAGCGCGAGCAGCGTCGCTATGAGACCGACGACGAGGCGCCGCATGGTGAATCCGAGCACCTCAGGCTCGTTTCTTTGACCGCCACAGCGATTTGATGAGGCGCTCGCCGCGCTCGACCAGGTCGCTGGGGGATTCCGTTTCGGCCGCGACGAAGCGCGCCTCGTCGCAGGCTTCGAGGGTCTCGCTGATGTCGGCGGCCAGGTCGGGTGACAGACCAGCCTTCTCTAGCCGGGCGGGCAGATCAGCTTTGAGGACGCCACGAGCTCGGACTTCGCATGCTGCCTCGATAGCGAGCACCAGGGCGCGTTCGATGTGGTTTGCCGTTTCGGCGAGCGTCTCCGCGCGTTTCGCATCGGCCAAGGCGGCTTCGCTTTTGGTTTTGGGGGAATCCAGGCGCCCGCGTCGGCGCTGTCGCCAGCGTCGCGAGCCGCTGGCGGCGCCTCCGGTGGCCACGACCAGCGCGGGTGCGCCGACTAGACCCAGCCAGAACCACCATCTGCCACTCCACCCGATGGGGCTACGCGGGCCTTTGCCGAGCGACGCCCGCATCGCGGCGATGTCTTCGGGTCCTGAGGTGGTCTTTGGCTGCACCGCAGCCACGGTCTTGGATGGGCTCACCGTCAGCGTGCCCAGGTTTGCGGTGGCGGTTTGGTATGCGTCTCGCGTTGGGTTCCAGAAGGGCAGTTTGAAGCTCCCTAGATCGACGCGCCCGGATTTTTCCACGCGCGCAACGTAGTTGAACTTGCGCCAGCCGCCGATGTTCGTGCCTTTCGGGCCGATGTCCTCCGTGATGGTTGGTTCCAACCACACGATGCCGTTTTGCTGCGGAGGGCGGAGCTTGGGCGGCAGCGACCCGCGACCGGACAAGGTGACGATGACGCTGATCGAATCGCCTTGCGTCACCGTTCGCGGCTCGACCGTGGCGCCCAGCGTGAAGCTGCCGACGTCGCCAATTTGGTAGCCCGCTGGCCTGTCTTTGGTCGGTGGTTCCCCGACATCGATCAACACCGGCGGACTCGAGCGCGTCACACCGCTACGTTGCCGGTAGCTCGCGCCACCGAACTTCATCGTGTACGGCCCGATCGTGAGTTGACCGCCGCGAATGGGAAACAGCGCCCACTCGCGCGTCTTGGCGGCGTACCAGCCCTGTTCACCGATGCGGACCCGATGATGTTTGGCGTTGTGCGCGTCTTCTTGTAGCGAATAGGTGACGAAGTCATCGCGCTTTGGATCGGTGGCGTCTTCTTCGCGGAACGGACCTGGCCGGCCATAGGCGTACGCACGTACCAGGATGCGTTCGCCGATGACGGCCCGGGTTGGCGTCGCGACCACGCGGACGAACGCCAGCGGGTCCGGTGCCGTCGATACCTGGTAGTCCTGCGGCGCTTCGGGGATCAGGTCGAGGAGCGACGAGTCGTCATCGTCATCGTCGTCGTCCCCGAAGCCGGGCCACGACAGTCCGGGGATTCCCATGAACCCGCCGCGACGGCGCGGTTTGCTGCCCGCCGCTACGACGTTAACCGTGATTTTGGCGCTCTTGTACGCCGTGCCGTTCAGGACGATGTTGGCCGGCCCGATTTGGATCCGGCCGACCTTGTTCGCGCGCGCGGTCCAGCTGCTCGTCACGTTGGTCGAACGGGTAATGGTCCCATTGCGAATGCTCATCTCGAACCCCTGGCTGAACCTGGGTCCGGACACCGTGGAAACGTGCCGCGGCGTGCGCAGTGCGGCCTTCGACGGGGTGCCACCGGAGTCGGTGCGGACCAGCGCTTCTACGCGAAACGCTTCACCGACTTCTACCGTACGCGGCCGAACGGAGAGCTTGGCTGATTGCGCAGCGGCGTTGGACGTCGCTGCGACGACCGTCAGTCCGGCGAGCAGCACGCCGCGCCTCACTTGTCCTCCATGTTGCGATAGCGGCCCTGTAGGGCGCGGTCTTTGGCGTTCTTTTGCTGGACGGTCTCCGCCCGTTCCAAAGCGTCGAGCATGCGCTCGTCTTGCGACGCGGTACTCGGCTCCGGCTGCTGTTCCTGAGGCTGGTCTTTGGGTTGGTCCTGGTTGTCGTCGGGTTTGCCACCAGCGTCGCGCTGGGCGTCGCCGCCACCGGCATCTTTCGGCGATCCGCCGTCCGGCTTGTTGTCGCCGCCGTCGGCGTTCTGATCGCCGCCATCGGGCTTCTGATCGCCGCTGTCCCCGTTGTCGCCGTCTGCGCCCGAGTCCTGGCCGCCATCACCGCTGTCCGGCTGTCCCGAGTCGGGCGCGTCGTTGCCCGCGTCCGGCGGCGAGTCCGGTCCGGCGTCCGGAGGTGGCTTCTGCTCGGAACGCCACAGCGCGATCGCTCGGTTGTACGCAGCGTCACGGCCTAGTTTTTCGGCCTTGTCGTCGGCCATGCCCGGCATGAGCCGCAAAGCGTCGTCGTAGTGTTTGACGGCGTCCTCGTACTGTCCGCGTAGAAACTCGAGGTTGCCGGCGAGGTAGGCAGCTTGCGCGCGTAGTTTCACCGGCTGCTTCGCGTCCATGGCGATGACTGTCACGATGCGGAGCGCGCAGTTGACCTGCTCGGAGCGCTTTTCCGTCTCGGTCGCCTGAAGCTCTTGCTCGGTCGGCTCCTTGCCGAAGCGCGCGCCGAACTTCTCGCCCAGCTTGAACAGGCCAAGGCCTAGGTCGAAGGCAGCGCTAGGGTACTTGTGAAGCTGCTCTGGTGTACCGATCTCTCCAGCTTCGCAGGTGCCGGTGGACAGATACTTCTGGAGCTTTAGGGCGGCCTTTTCGGGAGCGCCCGCCTCAAGGTGGGCGATCGCCTCATCGACCGTCGGTGAGTAGCGTTCGAACACGGTGTCGGTGCGTTCGCAGCCGAAGAACAGTCCGCTCAGCGGCACGAGAACGGCGGCCGTGGTGGCTGCCTGTCTGCGCCGACGCTGGCGGCGCAACTTGTCCTTGAGTTTCATCTTCTTAGGCGGGGGTTTCGGCGGTTCGAACTTGCGTCGTTTGGCATTACCGATGAACGCTTCGACGAGCAGTAGCAAGAGGGCGAGCGCTGCGGGGTAGTAGAATATGTCCGCGTAGACGGTCTCGACTTTTTCCCCGAGCTGCTCGCTCATCATCGTGCGCAAGGACGCGGTGATCGTCTGGATGCCGGTCGTGCCAGCCTTGCTGCGCACCACGCTGCCTTTGGTCAGTTCGGCGAGCTGCGAGAGCTGGCTCTCGCCATCCGCGCTGAGGGCGGTGGTGAGCGGTTTGCCCTGGGCGTCGCGGCGCCATCCCACGATTTCGCCTGACTCGTTTACCTTCGGAATCGGTTCTGGGGTGCGACCGCCGATTTGAACCACGTGTACGGCGATGTCGTCGGCGGCAGCTGCGCGCGCGACCGCAACCGGGTTGCCCTGTAGGTCTTCACCGTCGGTGATCAACAGCAGGACCTTCTTGTGATTCTTGGAGCGGGGATCACGCTTTAGAAGAGCGCGGCCGGTCTCGAGTGCGCGCGCGATCGCCGTTCCGCCGACGGGCATGTCGTTGGGACTAAGCTGCCGAAAGAACTGCGCGATGGCGGCGCCGTCGCTGGTCAGCGGAAAGCTCATCGACTCCCCGGCGAACGCGACGGCTCCAAATCGCGCTCCCGGCAGCTCCTTGACCAGCTGCGCAACCTCGGCCTTGGCGCGCGCTGTGCGCGACGGCTTCACGTCACGCGCATACATGCTCTTTGAGTAATCGAGGACGATGACGACATCGAGGTTGGTGCGGGGAATGGTCCTCGATCCACGTCCGTACTGCGGCTGCGCGAGGGCGACGAAACCGAGGGCAACGGCCAGCACCAACAGTACCGCTTTGATCGCGCGCCTCGGTCCCGCTTGAACCGTCACCAAAGCGCGTACGCGGTCTTCGTCGCCGAAACGCCGGACGGCAGCCAACAAAGCGTACGCGCCGGCGATGAGCAACGCGCCCACCACCACTGCGGTGATCGTGCCGAAGAGCCAGTACGGTGCGCCCCACTTCATGGGAACCTCCGCAGCAACAGAGCTCGGAGCAACGCCTCGAGAGCGATCAGCAGTACGGCTGGAAGCAGCAGGTATCGATAGAGCTCTTCATAGCGCGCGATGCTCGATTCAAACTGCGTCTTTTCTAGCTTGTCTAGCACCGAGTGAAAGCTCGCGCGCAGCGCCTGCGCGTCGCTCGCGACGTACGCCTCGCCGCCGGTGTCGGTAGCGATCTTTCGGAGCAGCTCAGGGTTAACGGGGAAGTCGACGTTCTCGTACCGCGGGTTCCCGAGCAAATCGAAACCGGCTTGAATCTGTGCACTACCGCCGTCGCCGATCTGGATGGTGAAGACCTTGGCGCCCACGACTGTCGCCAGGTGGGCAGCGTATTCAGGGCTGATCTTGCCGGAGCGATTATCGCCGTCCGTTAGCAGGATCACAGCCTTGCTGCGTGCGGAGCTGCGTCGCAGGCGCGCCACAGCGACGCCGACGGCGTCCCCGATCGCTGTCGAGCCGCCGTCGATCAAGTCGATGGCCATCTTGGATACCAACTGATCGAGCAGGCGGTAATCCAGCGTCGGCGGCGATAGGACATACGCGCTCTTGCCGAACACCACCACACCGATGCGGTCGGTTTTCCGCCGGGAGATGAAGTCGCGGATGACGGCTTTTGCCGCGTCCAGTCGCGTGGGGCGCACACCCCGCTGTTTGCGGTCCACCAAGTGCCCAAGCGATGCGGGCAGATTGTCCATGACTGCGTTCATGGAACGCGACATGTCCATGACGACGACGAGGTCGATGCCTTCTTCTTGCCGGTCCGCCTGCGCCAGCGGGCTCAGAGGTCGGGCAAGCGATAGGACCATCAGGCCGAGCGCCACCGCCCGCAGTGCGCCGGGTACGTCACGTAGCCAAACCCGTGCGCCGGTCGGACCTTTGCGAAAGCCGTCGATGGTGCCGAGCTTCAGTCTCGGTGTTCGGCTGTCTTCCCCGAACGTCGTGCGCCAGAAAACGGCTGGCACGAGCAGCAGTCCCAGCAGTGCCCACTTGTATCGCCACTGCGCGCCGACGAACGCGTCCCACCGCGTGCTGATCGCCCAGATCAAGCCGACGCTCAGCGCAAGTATTGTGGCTGCGACGATCACTAGGATCCGCTGCACGGTACGCTGGCGGCGCGCGGCCTTGGCGGCCGCCTCGCGCCGAGCCCGAGCGCGTTCGGCGCCGCGCTGGCGTTTCTTTCTCACGTCGCCTCCTGTGCGCGCGCCGCTCCGGGCGATCGTTGAGGCGTTTCCGGCACGGTCGTGCGGACGATGCGTTCGGCCTGTTCGAGAGCGCGCTGGCAGTCTTCAGCGGACGGCGTCAGCCGGGCGAACTTGACGAGGTCGGCGTCTTTCAAAAAGGTCTCGATTTGATCCAGCACGAGGATCGGCGGAACGACCCGTCTCAAGACGCTCAGGATCTCTCCTGTCGTGCTCTCCAGGGCGCCTGCGTCGCTGATGCCTTCGAAATCGAAACCGTAACGGTCCCCGAAGTACTTTCGCATGGTGTTGCACACGCGGTCGTAGTGTTCGTCGAATCGCTCCTGATCGATCAGCCCGGCGTTGCGAGTATCAAAGAGCTCCTCGAGTGCGACCTCCCACGGCGGCCGGGGTGGCGGTGCCGGAACAGCTTTTTTCGGTCGGCGGCGCCACCAGGCGAGGAGCCACGCGGTGAGCGCGCCCATCGCCAGCGCGATCAGTGCTACCAGCGTGGCCTGTTTCGCCGCCTCCCACACTTCGAGCTGTCTCAGCGGTGCAGGGTTGCCGCGCGGTAAAGGCTTGGGGTCGTTTGCGGTCGGATCTTCGACGACGACCGTGTGCGGCGCCGTGCATAGCGTGACTTGGGCACCGCCTGCGCGCGAAATGGCGATCGGTACCGGTGGTAGCGTCAGCGTATGGCGGCCGGACTTCTTCGGGAGTGGGACGAAATAGAGCGTGACCTTCGTGGTGGCGGTCGTGCCGTCGACCGCGGTCGTCTTGGTCGGCTTAGCCGCGCCCTCTGGGTGAGGGACGAAGAACTGCGACTTCTCGAAGAGCGCTAGGGCGTCGGATTCCCAGTCCGCCTTGAACCCGTTCGGATACACGCGCTCCCCCTTGCCGTGCTCGATGGTGAGCTCAAGCGCCAGAGCGTGCCCCGCCGTGCCTCGCGCGGCTACCGTCTCGACGACTTTGGGGCGGCTCTTTCCGGCCGGCACGAACTCGGTGCAGGTCGCGTCGACTCGTTGCTTCGGCGCGGCCGAGCCGCTCGTCGCCGGCGGCGGGACCGATGGCGGCGGCGGCGGCAGGGCGGCTGACGTTGGAAGCGCGGGGACGCTCGCGGACGGCGCGGATCCCCCGTCGGCCGCAGCTGCATGCATAGACAACGCCGTTGCCAGCGCGGATGCTGCTAAGGGGTGCGCGCGGTTCATCCTCGAATCCGTTTGGCGCGGCGCGCGAACAACTCGCGAAGCGGTTTCACGTAGGGCCGATCGGTTCGCACGACGCAGTGATCGATCCCGAGCTTTCGGAAAGTTTTGATCTGCTCGCGGCGTTGACGGCGCATTTCCTTGCGATAATGGTCGCGAACCGACTTGCTCGAGGTGTCGATTACCACGGCCTCGCCGCTCTCCAGGTCTTCGAACGTAGCGATTCCGACGTCCGGCAACTCCTCATCGCGCGGGTCGTGCAGCATCACGCAAATCACGTCGTGGCGCGCCGCCGCGAGCGCGAGCGCGCGTTCGTAGTCATGGGCGAAGAAGTCGCTCAAGATGAACGCGACGCTGCGCCGGCGCGCGACCCGGTACAGCGTTTCGAGGCCGACGGCCAGATCCGTTCCTGTGCGCTCGGGGGCGGCGCCGAGGATCTCGCGAACCACCCGCATCACGTGTTTCTGGCCTTTCTTGGGCGGAACGATCTTCTCGACCTGGTCTGTGCACAGGATCAGTCCGACGCGATCGTTGTGCTTAATCGCGCTGAATGCGCACATCGCGCCGACCTCTGCTGCCACTCTCGACTTAGACGCGCGACGCGTCCCAAAGTGTTCGCTGGCGCTCAGATCGACGACCAGCATCACCGTCATCTCGCGCTCTTCGACGAACACCTTGACGTATGCCTCGTCCATGCGGGCGCTGACGTTCCAATCGATCGTGCGGACGTCGTCGCCCGGGTTGTACTTGCGTACCTCGCGGAAGGCGAGGCCCTGACCCTTGAAGATCGACGTGTAGTTGCCGCTGAGCTGCTCGGTTGCGACGCGGTTTGAATGGATCTCGATGCGCCGCAGAGCTTTCAACAGCTCCTTTGGAATG
>JAUIKB010000961.1 GCA_030430975.1 Polyangia bacterium | reverse complement strand
TAGCTCGGACGTTCGGTGGCCGATAGCGCGCATGCAATGGCTGCGACCCACCAACGATCTAGTATTCAAACTTCTGTTCGCCCGCCATCCCGAGCTGCTCAGCGACATGCTTCAGGCCGTCCTGAATCGACCGGTCAGCGCTTGCTCAACTCGATCGGTGGATCACCGCCGCCGTCACCGTCGAATCAGTCCGCGAGCTGTTCAAAGACCATGCATAGATTGGCGGGACGTTCGCCGCTGCCTCAGCGGCCTAAGCCGGCCAGTACAGCTTGGTTAGTCGGACTAACGCCTGCGTCTCCATATCGGCACGCTCGTAGTGATCGACCAGCAGCTGGCTCAAGTCCTCGAGATTGATCAGTGTCAACGGTACCGACGCGCGGTCGGCTTCGTAGCGCGCTTCCTTCGTGAACCCGCCGCTGCTCACGTACAGGCACTTGTCCCCAGTGCGTCGACCGCCCAGAAACGCTCGGATATCCGGCGCGCCGATCGTCTGCTTGCGATGCTTCACCTCGACGAAAATGCGCGGTTCTTGCAGGCCAAGACCATCCGGAGAAGCGAACACGTCGACCCCGCGATCGGGACCATTGGCGACTCGCGTCTTGTAGCCCATTGCTCGCAAGATCCCGGCGACCAGCCGCTGCATGTCTTGCCAGCTCAGCTGCGCAATCCGGTCCTGAATGAACTCGCCCGACTTGCGGACCGTCTCCTCGTGGAGCAGCGCGTCCGGCTCGGCTTCGTCAGCTTCATCCGCATCGTCCGGCGCATCCGGAAGCGCTGGCGCGGATATCGGCACGGCCTTCGCGAACAGCTCGGCACTCGCGTCGTCGCTCACGCGGAACAGCGTCGCGATCGATCCCAGCGAGTTCTTCGTCGGCGTCGACAACAGATCGCGATGGACGTGCTTCTCCCACGCCACCTCGCGAATTCGCCCGAGTCGTCGCGCCTCGCGCCATTTGGGCTCCGAACCGATCGTTCCTATCAGGTAAATCCGTTGGTTCGAGTCGTATGTGACAACCGAGTCCCCCATCTGCAGCTCGCGCAAGAATCGCTTCAGCTGCGACACCCACACTGCGCGAGTGCCCGGTTTCGCTTCCGGATAGTGCCGCTCGAAGCCGCGCTCGATCTCGTCATCGGGCGTGTCGGCGGATACTGGCCCCACGTCCATCCACGAAATCCCCACGTATCCCTCGGTCGCGAAGTCCTCGGCGTGCTCAGCCCCGCGACCCGCCCTGACCAGCCATACGTTCCCATCCTCTTGCGTCATGGCTCGGACTCTACTCGTTTCAGGCAAACGCGGCTCAGCCAGTTGAGCCCACCGTGGCGAGGCCCAACCCCACAGCAACTTGGGTCCTAGACGTCAAACGCCCGCCGAATCGCGTCGCGATCGTTCAGCGCGGCCAGAGCGTCCTTGTTGCCCAGGCGATCGGCTTCCAGCAGCTCGCGCCGCGCCTCGGCCATGCGCCCGACACGAATCAAATGTCGGCCGAGGTACAGGCGCGCAGCGTCCTCTTCGGGATCGAGTTCGACCGCGTGGCGCAGGTGCTTCTCGGCTTCCGCGTCCGCCGCTAGCTTGACTGAGAGAAAGTCGCCGAGCAGCGCGCGCGTCAACGCATCGCGCGGCCAGATTTCACACGCCCGCTCGTGGTGTGGCCGCGCTTCTCTCAATCGACCGGCGGCTGCTAGGCCCGCGCCTAAATAGACGTGCGACCAACCGTAGTGGGGATCCAATTCGACCGACCGTTGCAGATGGCACAACCCGGTCGTCTGCCGTTCGCGATCCTCATGCGTCGCGAAGTCTCGAATCAGCAGGAAGCCCAGCTCAGCGTGGGCGCGGGCGTATTCGGGATCGATCTCGAGCGCCCGGCGAAAGTGCGGCTCCGCCGCATCCCAGTCGCCGGCAATGCGCAGGGAACAGCCAAGATTGTAGTGCGCTTCGTCGTAGTTGGGATCGCACTCCAGCGCCTGGTAGAGGCAGTCGCGCGCCTCCGTCTCGCGTTCGTCAAACAACTCCAACAGCGTGCCGGAGAGAAGCACCCAAACCTCGGGCGACGGCTTGCGCTTCAGCGCCTCCCGAAAGCAGCGCTCAGCGTTCTGGCCGTCGCCGAGTTCGAGGTAGCCCATGCCCGAGATGCACCACGGCTTTTATGCCTTGGGGTACTGCTCGGTCAGCGGAACCGCGAGTTCGAGCGCGTGGTCGTATTCCCCGTGCGACTCCGGGAAGTTCGCGTACACAACCCGCGCCGGACCGTGAACTGGACGCGGCAACCGTCTGTCGTCGGTCAGCTCGATCGCGCGCTCGAAGAGCTCACGTGCAGCTTCGGTTTGACCCGCATCGTCAGCATCCGCAGCCGCATCGAGGATTCGATGCACTCGGTGAAGAAGCTCCGCCCCTTTGGCTCCCCGACTTGGGTGCCTGCGGTCGATCAACCGCGACCTTCAACAGAGCGACTCGGTGATCAGCGACAGCGTGCCTGGCGACCGACGCTACACCGACCGACACTCCCCCAAAGAGCGCAGCCATACTCCAAGCCCTTCACTCACCCGATTAACACATTTCCCAGACGATAATGTCCGTCTCACGCGCAATGCAATCTTTGCGATTGACGCGCCACCCGCGCCTGACCAGAGTGGTCCGAACTTTTCTTTCCAAGAAACAGGGTAGCCAGCGATGTCATTGTTGCGAACGCTTAACGTCACATGCGCCGTGCTCGGCGCATGCCTGTCATTGACAAAGGTCAGCCATGCTGACGCTGCATCGGACGTCTACGACGACGTCAAGTCGGTGGTGCGCGAGCTGGTTGAGCAGGAAGTGGCCCAAGAGGTGATCCCAAAAATCGCGTGCTCTATGCCCAAACGGGCGGCTTGGTATTACCGGTCGACCCTGCAGCTTCTGTATGAGCGAAACTATGGCGCTGTCGGAGATGTACTGCGGCGGGAGTCGATTGAATTGGCCGTCGCCTACTCGACCTTCACTCTGACTA
>JAUIKB010000960.1 GCA_030430975.1 Polyangia bacterium | reverse complement strand
GCGCTTCTCGGATGTGTGTGGCGACGACGGCATCGACTGCCGCGGCGCCCTGCTCACGGACGTGTGGCAGCGAATCCGGGACGCGGCCGACGCGAGTCAGCATCATCGGATTGCAGCCGCCCACACGTTGCCACGCGTAGGCGAGATCGAGATCCGCTGGCGGGCGATGAAAGTACGCAACGATCTCCGGCTTTTCCCAGGTGTGAAAAACACACTCGTACTGCTCCCATGACTCCGGGCGCTCGCTGGACATGCCTTTCGTCATCTCCTCGTGCATCGTAAAAATCTTCGAACCGAACTCGCGCTGGCGCATTTCGCTGAACAGGTTCTTCACCCGCTTGAACGGATTGGTGAAGATCGATCCGACAGCGTGGCCGGCGGTATTCTCGGCAATCTCCGCATAGATCGGCAGCGACTTGGCGGTGTACTCGGCGCCGTACTCGTCGTCGTCATAGATCTTGACAGCGGTCGCGACGCCGGGCGGCCAGTCGTGCACATAGCGGTACCGCAGTTGTTTCTGAAATAGCTCTTCGCTCCGGCCAGAGCCGGAGTCCCCACGTGGCAGTGATGGCATGACTGCCAATGCTACCAGATCCGTATGGCAAGAGAGCGCTTGCTGCGGTGCACGACAAGCGAGCAAACTAACCCAAAAATCCCGCCACTATCTGCTCGGCAGCCGCAGAAAATTCCTTCACAACCCGCCGTCCGTAACCGCCCGCGCCGCCTGGTGAACCGACGGTCTCGCCGACCGCCCCCGAACCCGCCGGGTCACGTAACGATTCCTCCGGTTCCGCCAACTGTGCCTGCGCCGCAGACGAACCACGTGCCCCACCGCCACCGGAGCCGTCTCCACCGCATGCGCCCCGCCAAGCGACGCAACGCCACCGTAGCCACGGCAGGTTCCGTTTCATCCCCAAGCTTGGCCCGGTTCATCGGACCCGCAAGGACCTTAACGGGACCGCTTGAACGAACGCGGGCGCTGACCTAGGGACAACCCGGATTCGGCGACTGGACCACACCGTCGACGGTGTTGTCACGAATGTCGTTGGCGACCGTCGACGAGCCGTCGAAGCACCAGTCGCCGTCCGCTGCGACCTCGATGTCTACCAGAGTGTTTCCGGTGATGACGTGTCCGCCTTGGTTCGCTGGGTGGATCTGAAACACGTGAGCAATGTCCGGGATACCGCGAATCGTTTCGATCCGATTGTTGCGAATCGTCGTAGCCGCGGGCTTGCCGCCCACCGCTCCAAAGTCGAACAGCGCGCGACAACCAACGGGGATGTTGAAGTTCTGAAACACGTTGTCTTCGATGACAACCTGGTCGGAGCCTAAATGCATCGCCGCACCGCAGGTTGGGCGCACGGTGACTCGGTCGCCCTCCATCAGGTTGTTCTTCACGGTGATGTTCTTGGGGTTGGCCGCATTGTGCAGCAGCACCGCGGTACCGTAGTTGCGCGCGATGTAGCAGCCGTCGATCATAGCGTTCTCGATGCCTGGAATTGCGTTACCCAAGTTGGGTTCGAGATCAATGCCGGCCTGCGGCGGAGTCCCCTGAGCATCGGTGAGTTTGCAGGTTGAGTCTTTGCCGTTGCCATCACCCTGAATCGTGCAGCCATCACAGTTGATGATGCTGATGTTGTTCCGGTACGACCGAGTGACGACCGGATTGCGCACAGTGATGCGCTGGGGCCGTGAGTCAAGGTCCGCTCCTACGCTGGACGCGATGTAGAGGCCATCAGCCACCGCGTTCATCGAGTCCATATTCCGAATGAGCACGTCCCGGCTGCTCATCACCAACACGTTGTGAGCCGGCACTTCCAGAGGTGTTCGCGTGTCTCGGTTCCCGTCAAAGTCGAGGTCGTCCAGGACCAGCCACTGCCCGCCGTTGATCCGAAGCACCGGGTTCCATGGTGAGCTGGCCGTAACCGGGTAGCCGTCCGGTGCTTTCAACACACTGCCGTGACCCCGCAGGATGAACGGCGATGCCGAGTCGCCCGTCGGGGCGGCCCAAACTGTGTTCACCGAAATGCAGGTCGCGCCGACCGGCCACTCCAACGTCCGGTTCATCCAGTTCGCAGCATCATCAACGGCCGCCTGGAGGCAGGCGCTATCGTCCGTCGAGCCGTCACACACGCACCCGTATTGCGAAATCGGCGTGCCCGGTAGCTCCGGCGGGCCGCCGTCGGCTGAGCCACCGCTGCCGCCCGCGCCGCCCGCCCCACCAGCTCCACCGACGGAAGACGAGCCACTTGTACCTCCGGATCCCGCGTCCGTCCCAGCATCGACGCTGCCGCTCGAACCTCCGCCGCCGGCGTCTGTGCCGCCTCCTGCGTCGGAACCGCCCGTCCCGGTCCCACCCGAAGGGGGCGTCGACTCATCCGAGCAGCCAAAACAGAGCGTGAACAGCGGAACAACCAGAAACCGAAAGCGCATGCGGTCATCGTTGTGCAACCCTTGCCACGGCGCTAGCGACGGAATCGCACACTGCGCGATACACCGGACCGCAACGCGCCGTTCGCGCGGCTTGCTGCGCCTAGACCACCGCAACCAGCGGTCCCCCGCGACCGCTGGTTCGCCAGCACTATTTCGAAGGTGGCGGAGGTGGCACCGATGACGACACCCTTGTCTGAAGCGCCGGGGTCCCGCTCTTGGGAGCGCTAGCGTACTCCTGCAGCTTGTATTGAACCTTCCGCACGCTAATACCGAGCATGTCTGCCGCCGCGCTGGTCGAGCCGCCGCACGCTTCTAGCGTTGTGAGCAGCGCGTAGCGCTCAAGCTCGGTCAATGTGGACCCGGGAATCGGCGGTACCGAGTCGCCCGCGACCACCTTACCCGTTATTTCTGTAGCAATATGCTGCGCTTCGACGGTATCGCCCTCGGCGAGCACGACGGCGCGTTCGATCGTGTTCTCGAGCTCTCGTACATTGCCCGGCCAGTCGTAAGCGTTGAGACTGGTCAGCGCGGCATCCGAAAAGGCGCTCA
>JAUIKB010000022.1 GCA_030430975.1 Polyangia bacterium | reverse complement strand
GCGGCTGGATTCGATCGAGAACGCCGCGGTCCGCTATGTGTCCTCGCTGGCGATCGACAAGCTCAGCCCGAAGGGCTCAGACGAAGTGGCCGCAGCGCTCAAGAAGATCTTGGACAAGAACAAGAAATCCGCCGACCGCAAGCGCGGTGATAGCCCTCTGCGCAACGCGATGTACCGCATCAAAGCTCGCGGCGGCTGAGCCGAGAATGAGTCGACTCCGTATCGAGGTTACGTCCGGCACCGACCGAGGAGCGATCTTCGAGCCGGACGGTGACATCGTACGGATCGGCCGCTCACCGTCTAACGACATCTACGTTCGCGAAACCCACATATCGGGCGCGCACGCGCGCATCGACCTGGGTACCGATAACGTCACGATCGAAGACCTCGACAGCACCAACGGCACCGAGGTCATCCGCGGTGAGGAGCGCATCGAACTGACGTCCGAGCAGCGGTTCGAACTGGCCACCGGCGACGTACTGGCCCTGGGCGGCGGGGCGGGCGCCGATGCGACGCTCATGCTCGTCAGCATCGGCGACGAATCGGAGCCTGGACACGTCGTTCAGGTCAAACCGATCGCTGAGATGGCCGGCACGACCGCCGTCCCGGAACGCGACACCGATGTCCTCAAGACGCTGTCCGAGGTGCAGAAGCGCGTCGGAGCAGCCGGCGGCCTCGACAACGTCCTGGTAGCGGTCGCCGAGGCCGCCCTCCGACTCGTGCCGCGCGCAACCCATGTCACGATGGTGTTGCGGGACGATTCCGAAGAGTCCGCCGACGCGGGATACGTCCCGGTTCTCACGCGAGTACGCTCTGCGGACGGGGCCTCGGTAGCGCCGGAGGGGCGCGTGCCCGTAACCCGCAGCGTGTTTCGCAAAGTCGTGCGTGAGCGGGCGGCGGTCCTTGCGGCGGACGCGCCTTCGGAGACGTTCAGCTCAGAGTCACTTCTCGGCACGGGCATCCGGAGCACGATCGGCGTACCGCTGTGGCTCGGCGACGACATCATCGGGGTACTCCAAGTGGACAATCGAGATGCCCCGGCAATGTTTGCCGGCGCTGATGTCGATGCGCTCAGCGTACTGGCCGAAAACGCGTCGCTCGCGGTGGCAAACGCCCGCCTCATCCGTAAGCTCGTCGCGGCCGAACAGCAGCTTCGCAAGGAAAATACCTACCTAAAGTCACGAGACGAGCGCGCCCATGCGGGCTCGGGCGAGATCATCGGCGGCAGCCGCGCCATGAAGACCCTTTTTTCTCAGCTGGAAAAAGTTGTCGACACCCGTGTCACGGTTCTGATCGAGGGAAAAACCGGCACCGGCAAGGAACTCATCGCCAGTGCCGTTCACTACCGTTCGAAGCGCAAGGACAAGCTGTTCGTGGCGCAGAACTGCGCCGCGCTTCCCGAGACGCTGTTGGAGAGCGAACTGTTTGGGCACAAGAAGGGCAGCTTTACCGGCGCGACCGAGGAGAAGAAGGGCCTGTTCGAGGTGGCCGACGGCGGCACGCTGTTCCTGGACGAAGTCACCGAAATGCCGCTGTCGCTTCAGGCAAAGCTCTTGCGAGTGCTCCAAGAGGGCGAGGTGCGACCGATCGGTGCGCCCACCCCGAAGGTCATCGACGTACGCATCGTCGCCGCCACGAACCGAGAGCTTGAGAAAGAGGTCGCCGAGGGCCGGTTTCGCGAGGATCTCTACTATCGTCTCAAAGTGTTCCCGATTCGCGTCCCTCCCCTCAAGGAGCGGGTCGATGACGTACCTCTGCTCGCCGAGTACTTCCTGAAGAAGTACTCAGCCGAGATCGGCAAGACCCTGTCCGGATTCAGCCAGGAGGCCATGGAGCTGCTCATGTCCTACAATTGGCCTGGCAACGTCCGCGAGCTCGAGAACGAAGTGCAGCGCATCGTCATCCAAGCGGATGATGAAGAACTGGCATCCCCCGAGCTGCTCAGCCCGCGCGTACGCCGGGTCGAGTCGATTGTCTCGAAGGCCGCCGTCAAGAAGGGCACGCTCCGACAGATGATGGACCAGGTGGAAAAGTACTTCCTTGTCGAGTCGCTGCGCGAGCACAAGAATAACAAGACAAGCGCCGCCAAGACCCTGGGCATTACTCGCGAGGGGCTTCACAAGAAGCTGCGGCAACTGAAGATCAGCTAGCTGTGGATGGGCGAGCCACGACAACAGCTCGAGAACGCCCAGTTCACCTTCAACGCTGAACCGGCTCAGCGCCTCGACCGGGTGCTCAGGACACGGTTTCCTGAGGTCAGCTGGTCGAGCCTACGCAAAGCGATCTCAAGCGGGAAGGTCGCATTGAACGGTGTCACCTGTCGTGATCCGGGTTCGTCGATCGCTGGCGACGTCCATGTCTCGATTCGGATGTCGGCGCCCAAGGCGCAGCGAAAAGCAGCGCCAGACATTCCGATACAACACGTCGACAACGACATCGTGGTCGTCGAGAAGCCAGCGGGAATTAGCAGCGTGCCGTACGACGACAGCGAATTCGACACGCTGATGCACCGCGTACGCGCCCAGCTCCACCGCCTGCCGACCGGTCCGCGGACGCCGCTAGGCGTTGTGCAACGCCTAGACAAGGACACCAGCGGCGTTCTTGTGTTCGCCCGCAACGTGCGCTCGAAAAAGCACCTTCAGCGTCAGTTTCGCGCCCACACGGTGGAGCGGCGGTACGTGGCTGTCGCACACGGCGACGTCGAAACCCAAACCGTTGAATCGATGCTGGTCAAGGATCGCGGCGACGGCCTCAGGGGTTCGACCGAGCGCTCTGGCGTGGGTCGACGCGCCGTCACCCACATTCGCCGCCTGCAGCGGCTGCAAGGCGCTACCCTAATCGAGTGCGAACTCGAGACCGGTCGCACCCATCAGATCCGAATACACCTGTCCGAAGCAGGCCATCCATTGCTCGGCGAACGCGTCTACATTCGACGCTACGCCTTCAAGCCGATCGAGTGCCCCCGGCTAATGCTGCACGCGCGCGAGCTCGGCTTCGAACACCCCCGCACCGAACGGCCGCTTCGATTCCGTTTCGACCCGCCGCCGGAGTTTGAGTCGATGCTGGCAACGCTGCGAGCTCGGGCGTGAGTTGAACAGAACGCTAAGTTTAAGCCCGCCGCGCAGCGGCAGCGAGCCGACGCCGCGCAGCGGCAAAAAGGGGAGCAAACAGCGTCCGAGAACAACGCGAAAGACACCAGAGTTAGACACACGGCGAAGCCGTAGCGAGCCGACGCGGAGCTTGCGACGCTAAGAGCCGAGCAAACAGTCGCCCGATTGACTCGGTCGGTTCACCGACGTACTCATCCGCCCAGCACGGATGTCAGACGATCCCCTCAAGAATGCGAAAATCGGCCGCGGTTGCGGCGGATGTGGTTGCGTCTTCGCGCTGCTGACCCTGATCGGTGGCGTCGTGCTGGTCGCGTTCGGAACCCAGCGCGCCACCCGTGAAGCCATGCCGTTCGGCGTGATCACCACCGGACTCGCGGTACCGATCGGATTGGTGTCCGCCGGCATCCTAATCTGGGCGCTGATGGCGATCAGCAAGGGCCGCCAAGCGTCATGAAGTCACTGGCAGGACGCGGGGCTGTTGTCACGGGAGGCAGCCGCGGCATCGGCGAGGCGGTGTGTCGCAGTCTGGCCGAGCGAGGAGCGAGCGTCGTCGTCACCGCGCGCTCACTGAACGATACCGAACGCGTGGCGGCGGACATCGTGAGCTCTGGCGGTAAGGCGTTTGCCAAGACGTGCGATGTGAGCGACGAGTCGTCGATCGCGGAACTCGCGGCCTTTTCCAAGGAAAAACTTGGACACGTCGACATCCTGGTGAACAACGCTGGCATCGCCTCGAGTTCATCGATCAAGCGCCTGCAGCTCGACGACTGGAACCGCATCATGACCGTAAACGCCACGGGGCCGTTTCTATGCACGCGCGCGTTCATCGCCGATATGTGCGAGCGAAAATTCGGACGCATCGTGACGATAGCCTCGGTCGCGTCGCGCATGGGTGGCCCGTATATCGCAGCGTACACAGCCTCGAAGCATGCCGTGCTCGGCTTCACTCGGTCTGTGGCATCGGAGGTCGCCAAGTCCGGTGTCACCGCCAACTGCGTGTGTCCCGGCTACGTGGATACCGCGATGACCGACCAGGCCGTCAACGCCGTCATGAAACAAACGGGACGACCCGCCGAAGAAGCGCTGGCCGCGATCCTGAAGACAGTTGGCCAAACTCGACTGATCACGCCGGCCGAAGTAGCCCACATGACGGTCGCGCTCTGCGCGCAGGAGGCCGGCGGCGTCACTGGCCAAGCCATCGGTATGGATGCCGGGGGCTTTTGCGCATGAAGCCGGAACCGGTCAATCCGGAGGCGCTCGGTGCGCCGAAGGGCTACTCGAACGGCATGCTCGCGCCAGCCGGCGGTCGGATGTTGTGCGTCGCGGGCCAAATCGCCTGGAACAGCTCGCAGACGATCGTCTCGGACGATTTCGCCGAACAGTTTCGCCAAGCGCTCGGCAACGTCGTCGCGGTGGTGAAAGCAGCCGGCGGCGGCCCCGAACACATTCTGCGACTGACGATGTACGCCACCGACAAGCGCGCCTACCTGGACGCGCTGAGTGACGTCGGCAAGGCATACCGCGCGATCATGGGCCGTCACTACCCGGCGATGGCGCTCGTAGAAGTCAGCGCGCTCGTCGAAGACCGCGCGCAAATCGAAATCGAAGCAACCGCCGTCGTCCCGGCGTCGCCGGCCACATCGTAGTCGAGCCAGGGGTTCTCATGCTGCAACCGAACAGTTTCTCGTATGCACACGACACCGATTCGGGTGTCGCCACCATCACGCTCAACCGACCCGACCGACTGAACGCTCTGACGTTTGAGGTCTACAAAGAGCTGACCGACACGTTCATCGCCCTGGATACAGAGCCGGGCGTGCGAACCATCGTGATCACCGGTGCAGGGCGCGCGTTTTGTTCTGGTGGTGACGTCGAAGACATCATCGGCCAGCTGTTTGCGCGCGACTACCAGGGCCTGCTCGACTTCACGCGCCAGACCTGCGCGCTCATCCTGGCCATGCGCGAGTGCCGACGACCGATCGTCGCGGCTCTAAACGGCACGGTGGCCGGAGCCGGCGCGGTGATCGCGGCGGCAGCCGACGTTCGCATCGGCTCCGACAAAGCCAAGATCGCGTTCCTCTTTACGAAGGTCGGGCTTTCGGGCGCCGACATGGGCATCGCCTGGCTGCTACCTAAACTGATCGGGATCGGGCGCGCCAACGAACTGCTCATGACCGGGGACTTTCTGTCGCCCGAAGAAGCCCATCGCATCGGCCTTTACAATCGCCTGACCAGCGTCGAGAACGTCGTAGAAGAGGCCACGGCTTTCGCCACCAAGCTGGCAACCGGACCCGGTCTGGGACTGGAGATGACCAAGCGGCTGATCAACCGCGAGGCGTCGATGGATCTTCGCTCCGCGCTCGACCTCGAAGCCGAAGCCCAGGCGGGCTGCATGCTGCACCCCGACTTCAAAGAAGCGTACGAGGCGTTCACCCAAAAACGCCCAGCGAAGTTCCGGTAGGTCGCATGCCCGACCTCGAAGCGATTCAAGCGTTCATTACGCCCAAGCACGTAGCTTTTGCGAAGCGCGTCGCTGACGTTGCCCAAAGTCAGCTACGGACGCTACCGCACCCCAGCTCGGACGATGACGGCCGACGCCAGGCGCGCGACGTGCTGGGACTGATGGGCAAGGCGAAACTGTTCGAGCCTGTCGATCCTCTGGACCTTACCGGCTGCTGCTTGGCGCGCGAAACGATCGCTGCCGCGTCCACCCTTGCGGACGACGTGTTCGCCCTTCAGGCTCTGGGCTCACGACCGATCGCCCTAGCCGGCGGCGATGCGATTCGGCGCAAGCTGCTACCGGGCGTTGCCAGCGGTCGTCTGATGGCGGCGTTCGCGATGACCGAGCCCGAGGCAGGCTCGGACGTTGCAGCAATTCAGACGCGCGCGACGGCGGACAACGGCGACTACGTCATCAACGGCGAAAAGACGCTGATCTCGAACGCCGGCATCGCGGATTTTTATACGGTATTCGCGAGCACCGACCCCGAGCGCGGCTCGCGCGGTTTGAGCGCGTTCGTTGTGGAAAAAGACAACCCGGGTCTCGAGTTCGTCGGACCGCAGGTGCTGTCGGCTCCGCATCCTCTGGGCACGATGCGGTTCACCGACTGCCGGGTTCCGGCGTCGGCGCGTTTGGGCGACGAGGGTCAGGGCTTCAAGCTGGGCATGACGACGCTCGATAGCCTGCGAACGACGGTCGCCGCCGCCGCGTGTGGCATGGCCGAACGCGCGCTCGACGAGGCGTTGAGCTACGCCATGGAGCGCCAACAGTTCGGCCAGGCGCTCGCCGATTTCCAGCTCATTCAGCAGAAGCTCGGGCGTAGCGCAACCGATTTGACCGCCTCTCGTCTGCTGGTCTACCGCGCAGCTCACGCTAAGGACAGCGGCAAGGAACGCGTCAGCATGGAGTGCTCGATGGCGAAGCTATTCGCCACCGAAGCAGCGCAGCGCATCATCGACGACGCCGTGCAGATCGTGGGCGGTCGGGGCGTCCTGGCTGACCATATCGTTGACCAGCTGTACCGCGCGATCCGCCCACTGCGCATCTACGAGGGCACGAGCGAGGTGCAGCACATCGTGATCGCACGGATGCTGGTCAAGGCGCAGACGACGCGCTGATGTGGCGACCGCCGGGTTCTAAGCGGGTCGCCCTACCGGTCGCCAACTGGCCGACCGCAGCCGTCGCCGGTGGGTCACGATGGTTCGCACCGGCGCAGCTCGGTCCCGTGCGCCTGGAGGAGCGCACATGGATACCGGCGATGGTGCCGTGGCGCGCCACCGAAGCCGGCGAAGTCACCGACGCCGTGCTCGATTGGTATGGTCGGTTTGCCGAAGGGCAGCCGGGTGCGATCGTGGTTGAGGCGACGGGCATCCGCGACGTAAACAGCGGGCCGCTCTTGAGGATCGGAACCGACCGCTACCTCGACGGGCTCAAGCGATTGGTCGAGCGTGTGCGCACGGCCAGTGCGGGTCGAACCAGGCTGCTCATCCAGCTGATCGACTTCCTCGCTATCCGCCGGCGCCCACCGGCCGAAAAGTACCTTCAGCGCTTCCTCGAGCTTCGCGAGCCGCACCGCGCCGCCGCCACCGCGGTGGGTGCCGATCCCGATGACGATCAGGCGGTACGTGCCGCGCTGCTGGCGCTTCCCGACGAGCAGCTGCCTCGATACCTGAACGACCGCGAGCTGGAGGCGCTGCGGTTCGGCTACCGCGAACGCGTCACGGACACTCACCTGCCGCACATCGCCGATCTACCCGAGCGCCTGCCAGAGCTGTTCGCGAGCGCTGCGGCGCGCGCGGCTCAGGCCGGCTTCGACGGCGTCGAACTCCACTACGCTCACGCCTACACCATGGCGTCCATGCTGTCGGGTACCAATCATCGCAACGATGGCTATGGCGGGTCGGTCGAGGGCCGACTCCGCCTGCCGCTCGAGGTGCTAGCCGCCAGCCGTGCCGCGGTACCCAGACACGTCGCGGTAGGCTGTCGGTTCTTGGCCGATGAGTGCATCGATGGCGGCTACGGCGTCGAAGATGCCGAGCGCTACGCCGTGGCCTTCGCTCGCGCCGGCATCCACTTCCTGTCGCTTTCACGCGGCGGAAAGTTCGACGACGCCAAACAGCCCAAAATCGGCTGGGCGGCGTACCCGTACACGGGCAGGAGCGGCTACGAGTGCATGCCGACCGTATACAGCGACGAGCGAGGGCCCTTCGGTCGCAACGTGGCCGCCGCAGCAGCCATCCGGCGTGCTGTCCGCGGTGACGGCCACGACGTCCCCATTATCGTCAGCGGCGGCATTACCACGTTTGAACAAGCCGAGGCTATTCTTGAACACGGGCACGCCGATATCGTCGGCGCGGCTCGCCAATCGCTCGCAGATCCGGACTGGTTCCAAAAGATTCGCGAGGGGCGCGGTGATCAAATCAGGCGTTGTGAGTTCACCAACTACTGCGAGGGGCTCGATCAGATGCACAAGCAGGTGACCTGCAAACTCTGGGATCGCAAGGACCTCGCCAACGCGAAACTGCTGTCCCATGACGGAAGACGACGCCTCACCGCGCCTCGAGATCCGTAAGAGACGCCTCCGGCGCGACGTCTAGGGCCGCCACGTCTTTCTTCTCGGCGCCGAACGCGAGCACAACCTTTCCCCGCGCCGCGCTGACCGAATCGACCGTGGCGAGGGTGTAGGTATCACGCCGGGGTCCCCACACCCGTTGACCCGCCTGCAGTCCGGGCTTGATCGCCAGTCGAACGCAGTCGGTAGCCGAGTGCGCGCGTAGACGCCCGGCATAGCCGACGGATAAGACGCGACCCTCGTGCTCCACGATGACAACGCCGCGCAGCCAGCGTTTGCCGTCGCGGCACGCAACTGTCGAACCTGGAGCCCCGGGGCTTTCGATCACGACGCTCTTCGCTCTGAGGACAGCGTACTGGGACGTTGACGACGTTGCCGGAGCGTCGACGTCGTGCGCTAGGCCGCGGACGGCGTCCGTGACAAGGGCGCGGCCCATGGAGCCGTCAGCGCGGACCGTGAGCAGGACGTCGCCGGGCGCAAGCGGCCCGGACGTGCCGAGCGACACGACTAACGCATTGGGCAGGATCTGATCCGCACCGTCGACGGTTACCTTGGACTCGTGGCGTCCGGGCTGGAGCATCCGCCCAGCCCGCCACTCGAACGCTTGAGTCTCGACCCCGCTTTCGAATGCGTTGTCGAGTCGTGAGCGCCGCGGCACGAGCACGAACTTCCCCGCGGATGCACGGGTGGACAGCCTCCCGAACGTGAGCGGCAGGTCGCCTGCATCAGCGCTCTGCGGCAGCGGCGGAAGCGAAGGCGCCCGATTCGACGCCGACGGTGCGCTCGAAACGGACGACGCCGAAGCCCCGGTCGGGAGCACCGGCGACCGAGTATGCCGCTGGGCCGCGCCGTCGTTTGAACGGCACCCAACCGATGCTAACCACGCCGTCAGCGCCAGCATCAGCCTCCGCGTGCGCAGGCGCCCACCGGAATGATCACAGGGGCGTGCCAGGCGCATCATTCGTGTCTATAGTAGTAACTAATGCCCGACAACCCGACCGAACTCGACGGCGTAGACGACAAGCTGAGGCGCGCCGCCAAGAAGTTCTCGGTGCGGTCGTTCGCAGGGCACATCGCCCACGCAACGCAGCTCGATCACCTGAGGATCGCCCACCTAACCGATCTGCATGTCGGCCGCGTGACGCCGATGCGCACACAGCTTGCCGCGGCGGAGATCGCTAATCAGGGTCAGCCTGACCTGATCGCGATCACCGGCGACTTCGTGTGCCACAGCCAGCTATATCTCGACCAGTTGTCGGAGGTGATCCAACAGCTTTCGGCGCCGGTGGTGTGTGTGATGGGCAACCATGACTACTGGGCTGGCGCAAAGGAAGTCCGCCGCGCGCTGCGCGGGGCTGGAGCGCTCGTGCTCGATAACCAGTGGACGACCCTAACCCTGCGCGGTCAGCGGCTGCAGGTGGTCGGAGTGGACGATGCGTACACAGGGCACGCCGATGTGGAGCGAGCGGTGAAGGGACTCCAGACCGGAATTCCTACGCTCGGACTCTCGCACATCGCCGAAGAAGCAGACGCGCTCTGGGAGTACGACGTGCCGCTCGTTCTGTCTGGGCACACGCACGCTGGACAGATCACCGTCGCCCGGCTCCATGAGATAGCCCTGGGACGAGTCGCCGGCCACAAGTACGTGCACGGTATGTACGGCGACCGGCGTGCCGCACGCCAAAAGGGCGCTGTCTACGTCGGGGCTGGCGTCGGCGCCTCGGTTATGCCGCTGCGGATCGGTGAACGCGGTCGTCGGGAGGTCGCGTTCTTCGAGTTGGGATACGATCTTGGACAGCTCCACGAGCACCACGCCGAGCAACCGGCGCTACCAGGGCGTGCTCCGTCCGGGCGCAAGCGCTACAAGCGGGCCGCGCAGGTCGTCGAAAAGGCGCGGCGACGCGAAGCCAAGAAACGCAGCTCAAGAGCCTGACGGGGCCGGCGCCGGGCGCGGCTCTACGACCGCAGTCGTTAACTGCGGGAGCTTGCCGAGCTGCTTCTCGTTGGCGACGATCCGCTGCTTGAGCGGGACCAGCACATCGCCGACACCGGCCGCTGCAACGGCACGCCCGTCGGGCTCCGCTAAGATCACGAACAGCGCGTAGTGAGCGGTCTTCTCCATCGGTCTAGCGTCGCCCCCGATGGCTCGGATCTCGATCACGGCGCGCACCTCACCCTTGGTCACCCGCACCAGCAAGGCTCCTTCGAAGAACTCGCCGAATTGATGAATTCGCCAGCCTCCGATCGTCTCGCCGACCTTCAGTCCCCCCAGAAGCGCCACGGCCTGCGGGTGTGGCGCTCGCGCGATCGCTCCTTCGCGCCCAGGTAGATCGGCCAGATTCGCCGACTCGACCACCAGTGGGGTCGGTTCGCTCGGGCGATCGTCGCCGGATCCCCTCGCCACTCCGAGCGCCACGAGGACGACCGCACCCAGCACCGCGGCACCGGTTGTTGCGATGCTGGTTCGCTCACCCATTTCGCCAGCTTAGCAGCGCTGGACCACTAGACCGCAACTTGGCAGCGTGTGTTTTCAAAGGAATTCGGAGACAGGGTGCGGGGTCGAGACTAAAATCACGGCATGCATCCGACCCAGAACGCGCGCGTCATCATTCGTCACTGCGACAGCTACGATCCTGAGCGCATTCGCCAGATCGTTCGGGAAGGCCTGGAGGAACTCGACCTCCGACCTAACGGTCGCACCCTGATGAAGCCCAATCTAGTCGCTTCCGGACCGCTGTTCAGCCACGCGCACACGCGCGTCGAATTCGCCGAAGGAGTCATGCAGGCGCTGCGCGATCGCGATGACGGCCGCGTCACAGAGCTCGCCATCGGGGAGCGATGCGGCATCACCATTCCGACCCGTCTGGCGTACGAGGGCGCGGAATATCTGCCCATGATCAAGCGCAACGGGCTCAAGCACTATTACTTCGAAGAAGAACCTCAGGTCGAAATCCCGCTCACTCACCAAGAGCGCCTCCGCGATTACCTATTCACGCCGGAACCTGTCGCCAAGGCTGACTTCTTCGTGAACTGTCCCAAGTTCAAAGCCCACCCGTGGACGACCGTGACCTTCTCGATCAAGGCGTACATCGGCATCCAGGACGACCGTCATCGACTGATCGACCATGATCACCGGCTCAACGAGAAGATCGCCGATCTTCAATACATCGTGCAGCCCCAATTCATCGCGATCGACGCGATCACGGCGGGCGAAGGCCGCATGCTTACGCCCATCCCGTACGACATGAACCTGATCATCATGGGCAACAATCAGGTCGCGTTCGATTCGGTGTGTTGTCACATTATCGGCATCGACCCCAACACGGTCGACCACATCCGCTTCACCGCCGAGCGCGGTTTTGGAACCACGGACCTAAGTCGCATCGACATCTCAGGCGACGTCAGCCTCGAAGACGCGAAGAAGCGCGGCGCGAACTTCTCGTCAGGCCTCATTCGAGTCGAAAAGTACTTCGAAGGCAGCAACATCACCGCCTATGCGGGGCCGCCACCCGAACAAGAACACTCCGACTACTGCTGGGGCGGCTGTCCCGGAGCAATCGAAGAGGCCATCGAAATCCTGCGCCTGTACGACGACCAGTGCGACAAGAAGATGCCGCGCATGCACGTCGTGTTCGGCGATTACGATGGCCCGATTGACGCTGGACCCGGCGAAAAGGTCATTTTCATCGGCGACTGCGCCAAGTGGGAGGGAGAGATCAACAACCAGCCGGTCCAGATCCGCAGCAAGTACAAAGACCGCTCGACGAAGGACCCGTACACGATCAAGGGCGAAGACATCACTCAGAAGATGATGAAGACGAAAAAAGTGCTGGGGGAAACTCAAGACCAGCAGTACCTCCGACTGGAAGGCTGCCCGGTAAGCGTCGCCGAGCAGGTGCTGGCCCTTGTGGAACTCGGTGGCGTCGCGAGTCCGTTCCTCAACGGGGACAATGTCAAACAGAACGGCAAGGCATTTTTAATGTGGAAATCTGCCATGGCGCTCAAGAAACTCAAGGGCCACAAGTACCAGGTACACGGCCCCACGCATCGAGGGCAGGCTCGCCCACGCGTCAACCCTACGGACAGTTGAAGCGCCAACCGGGCGCCGCACCTACCGTCACCGTCGTGCGGACGCGATGGCCCGCGGTCTTGGCGGCGACTGCAGCGCTGATGCTAGCGGGGTGTGCACGTGGCTGCGGTTCCAGCACAGCTGCTAGCCAGGACATCGACCCGAGACAACTGTCAGCGTGCGTTGAATTCGCGGCGCCCCGGGTGATGGGCACCGTGACGGATGCAGCGATCATCGAAGCCAGTGGGCTCGCGTCATCGCGCACCAATCCAGGCGTGCTCTGGGTCCACAACGACTCGGGAAACGCCGCCGACCTGTTCGCTCTCAATACTCGCGGCAAGCTCCTGGGCAGCTATCATCTGAAGGACGGATCGTGCATCGATTGGGAGGACATCACGATCGGTCCGGGACCCACCGCCACCCAGGACTACCTCTACATCGCCGACGCGGGCACAAATCGCAATCCTCGACCGGAGATCGTCCTGCGCCGCATGCTTGAGCCGCGAGTCGATCCGCGCATGCAAGCCCGCCTCGCACCGATCGATGCAGAGTCGTTTCGAATCACGTATCCGGATGAGTCCGTATACGATGCGGAGACGCTGATGGCGGACCCACGCGACGGCTCGCTCTACATCGTCACCAAATCCAAGTCAGGCATGTCTCGAGTGTTCCGGACGCCCGCGCCTGCAGTGGGCGCGACCGAACTGACCCTGCGCCCTGTCACCACGCTTCGATTTGGAGATACGGGCGAGCGCGGCAGCCCGCGGGCGACGGGTGGCGACATTTCCCGGGACGGGTCGCTCGTGCTCATCAAGACGTATACCCACGCCTATTTGTGGCGGCGCGGCGAGGGGCAGTCGGTGAAGGACGCACTCGCGGCGTCACCGTGCGTGGCGCCGCTGAAACGCGAGCCACAAGGCGAAAGCCTCGCCTTCGCGGCTGATGGGTCGGGCTATTTCACGCTCAGCGAAGGCGCCTCTCAGCCCCTACACTTCGTCGCCAGGTCTGGAAAGTGACACGCGGCTAGATTCGTGCAACCACAGCGGAATCCTGCGCCGCCGCGCACCGCACGCCCCGCCGGCCCTTGGTTGAAGTGGGCCCGGCGCTGGAAGTGTCCTAAAATCCCGCGTCCGCTGTAGTCGCCCCATGCCTCCCCCAACCCATCCATCTAAGCGAGCCAACGCGGCGCCAGATATCAGCGGTGAGCCGGGGCAGCTAATCGCGGGGAAGTACCGTCTGGAAAGCATCTTGGGAAGCGGCGCCATGGGCACCGTTTGGAAAGCGGAGCACACCGCGCTCGGGCAGGCGGTCGCGGTCAAACTGATCTCTCGCGAATACGCCGTATCAAAAGAAGCCCGGCACCGCTTTCGGACCGAGGCTACAGCCGCCGCCAAGTTGCGTTCGCGGTTCGTCGTGCAGGTCAGCGATAGCGGCGAAACAGACGACGACATTCCGTACTTGGTGATGGAACTCATGCACGGCGAGACGCTCGATCAGCGTCTCGAACGTGAAGGAGCGCTGCCGCTTGAAGACGTCGTGCGCATCACGGCGCAGGTCGCGCGCGGTTTGATGCACGCCCACGAGAACGGCATCGTTCACCGCGACCTCAAGCCGGGCAATATCTACCTGGCTCGAACAATGGACGACGACACCGGGGTAATCGCCAAGGTGCTCGACTTCGGCGTCGCGAAGCTAAACGTCAATGATTCGACGTCCACTACGCGCACTGGCACCGTCCTCGGCACGCCGCAGTTCATGAGCCCGGAGCAGGTGCGCGGACTGAAGACGGTTGACCATCGGTCCGACCTGTACTCGCTCGGCATGGTCGTTTTCACGATGTTAACCGGGCGCATCGCCTACGATGGCGACGCTTTCGGTGACCTTCTGTTGGCGATCTGCACCAAGGACTTGCCGACCGTTCACGACTACGCACCGCATGTTCCTGAAGCCGTCGACAGCTGGTTTCAAACGGCCTGCGCGCGCGAGCTTTCCGACCGGTTCGACAACGCGCTGGAGCTAGCCGAAGTGCTGATCGAGGCCTCCGGACTCAAGAACGAGCTGGGAGGCTTGAGCACCATAGTGGCGGGGGGCAGCACGGTGCTGCACGTCCCGGCTAGCAAGGACCTCGGAAGCCTGCCACCGCCGCGACCCGCGAACGACGACATGCCGACGCTGCGGCGAGGCTTGGACAAAGGCACCGTCATGGCCGGGAGCGTTGCGTCGCGACCTCGACCCGCGCCACTCGGCAATCGCATCGCTATCGTGGTGCTGAGCGTCGTTGCCGCTGCCGCGATAGCCTCAGCTGGATTCGTCTGGTTCAAGTACCGAGCCGCGTTGTCCGTCGCGCCGGCAGCCGCTAACTCAACGCTCCCGGTCCCGACGGCCGCAGCATCCCAACCCGCACCGAGCCCGTCCGCCGCGATCGATACGCCGCCCGTGATCATCGATCTAGATGGCCTCGAACCTATCCCGGTCCCGTCGGTAAAAAAGAAACCGAGACGGCGCTACTACCCACAGGTCAAGCCGAGCGCGAAGCCGGCGACGACCGCGCCAGCCAAAAAGAAGGAACCCGACCTCGGATTCTGAACGGCCCACGTAACCGACTGAATTTACTGAACTAATCGTACTCTGCTCGACGGACGCTGGTGACAACCCGGCGACGCGCCGAGGGTTAATTCCGAGTATCATCCAACGATGGTCAGAGGTGGGCATCGAGGCTGGCGCGCGGCCGTGGCTGCAGCGCTGCTCGCGACCCCCTGGGCATCCGCAGAAGAGCTGATCGACCCACCTCCGCAAGAGAAAGCTACCGCTCGGCGGCTAGGCCTTAGCGGCGTGAAGAAAGCTAACGCCAACGACTGTCCGGCAGCCATCACCGAGCTGGAAAAAGCCGTAAAGCTCTACCCTGCGCCAACGCTGTTGGTGCCCCTCGGGCGCTGCCAGGCGAAACTGGGCCAGGTCGTCGAAGCCACCGAAACATTCCGCCGCGCGGCGCGGTTAGAGCTGCCGGAAAACTCGTCCTCGGTGTTCTTCGAGGCTCAGATGACCGCTCAGCACCTGCTCGACCAAACACTTCCGAAACTCGCCAAGCTAACCATCCGCGTGCGCGGCTTGCAGCCCGACGCTGAGGTCCACATCAAGCTTGACGACAAGGCGGTCTCGGCGGCTCTGGTCGACCAAGAGCGGCCGACCAACCCCGGCGATCACGTGATTTCGGTGACGGCGCCAGGTTACACATCCGACTCCAAACCGCTCAGCCTAGCCCCTGGAGAAGCCAAGGAAATCCTGCTGAGCATTCGCGCTCTACCCAAGGCCGCTGGCGGCGACTCGAGCGGCGCTAATGCGGACCCAACGACCGACCCTACGACGGACACCAGTGCCGGAAACCAGCGCCTCGGCTTGGTACTCCTCGGCGTGGGAGGAATCGCTACGCTCGCAGGGTCCGTGTTCGGGTTCTTAGCCCTGCAGAAAAAGAACGACCTGGACGAGAAGTGCCCCAACACGCGCTGCGCTCCGGAGCACAGCGACGAAATCGACGCCGCCAAGCAGTTTGGCTTGGGCTCGACGATCGGCATCGGCATCGGCATCGCCTCCCTAGGCGTTGGGGCGTACTTCCTGCTGACCGGGTCGAGCAAATCCAGCGGCGCGTCGTCGCCGTCGGCCAGCTTGTTCGTGAACCCGACCAGCGTCGGGTTGCGGGGTCGGTTTTGAATCGTCTCGGCCTGACGGTAGCGATCGTAGCGCTGGGCGGCGTGGGCGGATGCACGCAGCTGCTCGGCATTGATGACTACGAGGTAGTCGACAGCGGCAGCGTCGGCGGCGCGGGCGCGCAAGCCGGCATCGGCGGCGGCGGATCCGGCGGAGTCTCCGGCGCCGGGGCGACGGCGGGTGGAGGCATGGGCGGTTCGGCGGCCGGCTCCGGCGGTTCGGGATGCGGCGACCAGCTGAAGCTGGACAACAGCACGATTCGCAGCTGCGTCCTCCGCAACAGCTGTGGCGTATTCGTTCAATCGACGACCATCTCGCAGTGCATGA
>JAUIKB010000959.1 GCA_030430975.1 Polyangia bacterium | reverse complement strand
CGAGGTAATGCCAGACCGGTCGCGACTCGCCGCCCTCGCGTTGTTGGTCGTTTTCATTTTCGTCATCGTCGTTGCCGTCGGACTGCTCTTCAGGCTGCTCACCGCTCGGCGCAGCCGCTTCTTCGCTCGTTGCTGTACCGGCTGTCGCCGCCGTAGCGGCGGTCTCCGCTTGTCCCAACGCGTCGAAGTTCTCGTATCCGAACAAGTACTCCTGATTGCCAGCGAGCGAACGTGGCGACGCGCCCCAGTTGACGACGCAGAGCTTTTTCGAAGCGGGATCGTAGAAGTAGTTTTCGCCGGCGTGCGCATCCATTGAAGGCAGGGTGAACGCTTCGCGATACTCGTGATAACCGCTGGATTCCTTCGCGAACTCTTCTCTCACTCGCTCAGCACAGGCGAGAAAGTCAGCGATCGCCGCTTCGCTGTCCCTAGGGTGCTCGGCGCGCGCTTCCGCCAAGGGGATCAGCCCCGTCAAGTCCCACGCCACACTGGTGGGCAGACTATCGCTGCCCTCCGTCACCGGTTCTAGCAGACGACCATCGAAGAATTTTTCCTCGTTGAGATCGATGGCGAGTTTCCAGATCGACATTCGACCGACCAGGTTTGGGAGCCATGTTTCTTGTTCTGAGGTCATCTGCGGTTCGATCAGGTGCGGACAATGGCCTTGAGGCGTATGCGGCCGGTCGCCTCGACGCGGCACTGAAAGCTCTCGACGGCGGTGATAGCGGCGTTGTGTGAGTTGCTTGAGGTGGAGCGCTCGTGTGCGCTGGAGTCGAACGTGCGTGTGTTGTCTACGGCTTCGAACTTCAACTGGTGCAGGTCCATGCTCATTAGCTGGGCTAGAAGCGGCGAGATTTGGCTGACGAGTTCCTCGTCCAATTCGCACTTTTCGCAAAAGGCGTAGTAGTGCTGGCTGAGTTCTTGCCCAAACCGGGCGCGGGTTTCTTCCGTCAACGAGCCGCGGAAGTAGAAGTTCAGGCCGCAGGCAAGCGTTAGCGAGATATCCTCGTGGAAGCGTTTGGCCAATTCTCCCAAAAACACGCGTACGGGGTAACCAGCATCGCCTGGCCGTGCGCTTACGATGGCTTCATCGAGGATGTCTTGGAGCGTTAGCCGAGTTTCGATCGCGCCCTTCAGGTCCGAACCGCGCGCGTCAGAGCGTGTTGCGTCATCCGACGCACCAATCCGTTGCCTAAGCTCAGAACTGAGCACGGATTCGTCGAGCGCCGAGCGCAGCGCTGCCAAGAGCGCGTCGGTTATGGGCGTCGTCGGCTCATTCGTTGGCACCATCGGTGTCCTTTTGCGTATCGAAATAGCGAGATGGGAAGCGGAAGACCCCGGTGTCCAACCAATACCGGTCGACCGTGACCGTCTTCAGCGCTAGCTCGAAGCATTCGGGCGTCCAATCGAACTCGGAACGCGCGCGGCTTTGAGGTTCGACCTTGGAAATGCTGATAAGGCCTTCAGCGTCGCGCTTGAAACTCAAGTCAACGCGTTCGCTCACGAGGGCGCGTTCTACTGCCGCGTTTGCTGGTCGGATCTCGAACAGCGGGTTACCGTCCATCTCCTCGGAGGCCACGTTACGGAAGCCGATCAGCATGCCCTTGGTGAAGACGATAGGAGCGCTCTGTTCGCCCTCCTTGAAGAGTTCGTTGGCGTGGCTGATGTGCGGTTCAGTGTCCTGGTAAAGGCCAAAGATCGGTTGCTCGTCGGCGCCTTCCGCGCTGTCGAGCATGAAGCCGGGGATGTGATTTCGGCCGGCTAGCATGAGCACCATAGCTCCCGCCGTGACCGTGGTTTTCGGGTCTGAAATCACGCCGTCGTTTCGCCACTTGGACGGGTACCAGTCGCCGACCGGATATTCAGCCATCGACTTGATCCGGGGCGGCGACACCGGCATCTCTTCGACCAGCAACTCGCGAATCCGGGTGAGCGCAGACGCTCGGCCTGCAAGCACCAACAGGTCAACCTGAAACTGCGCCAGGATATCCGAGTAGCGGCGCAGCGGCTCGCGAAGCGCTCGGTCCACGGCGGCGTTTACGTCGCTCGCGTCGAACGTCAGGAATAAGTTGTTCAGACCTGGAAAGCCGTCTACTTGCTCGCAGAGAAAATCGTCGGCCTCGCGTAGCGCGCCGGCAGCGGATCCGGCACCCGGAAACACGTCGAAGATCTCGGCGAGACTGTAAGCACGTTCGGGCGAATGGTCCGCGGGCGTGAAGCCTTCGCCCACCGACCAGTAGCAACGTGCCAGCGGTAGCCACAGGTAAGGCACTAGTTTCGCGCGCAATGTTCGCCAGGCTGCGCCGAGACCGCTGTCGCCATCGCGAAACAGATGAGCAAAGCGAGCACGTGCGGCTGCCGACGGAAGCTGATGGAGGATTTGCTCGAAGATGATGTCCTCGACTATCGTGCGGCACACGTCGTCGCCCGCGATGCTGACACCGTCCTTGAACAGGCGCTTCACGGTGACAGCGGTACCTGTGCCGGGCAGGTTGTCGGCGTATTCCGCGATCATCACATCGGTGGTACCGCCGCCGATGTCGATCGAACCGATGCGCACGCTGCCGTTTCGCCCGTAGACAGACACGAGTTCTTCGAGAGAGCCGCCGAAGACTTGGCTGGCTTCTTCGTACACGTAGACCATCTGCGCGGCCTGCGCTTCGTCGACGATCAGGAACGGATCGAAGTGTCCGCTCGGATTCCAGTTGGGTCGATCGGGACCCGGCACGTTCAGGAAGAAGCTGGTCAGCACAACAGCGTTTTGGATGAGCAGTTCATAGACGGCGCGCTCTTCAGGGCGCATTGCCGATGGGAACGTGAGCGCCACGCGCGCCAGTCGCCGCGGGTTGGACTGCTTGCCTTGGAACGCTCTGTACTCGGGACTGTTGATCTGCGAGTAGGCGTGGCTGAGGATTTCGACCAGCGCGAACAGCATGAGCGTACGTGGCGGGTAGCGCGGCGCTGGGGGCATCGATGGGCCGTCTTCT
>JAUIKB010000958.1 GCA_030430975.1 Polyangia bacterium | reverse complement strand
CGGTCCCTGGGCCGACCATCCGCGGTCGTGTCGGCGACCACGTTGTCGTTCGCTTCAAGAACAGCATGGCCCAGCCAACGACGGTTCACTGGCACGGCCTTCGGATTGAGGCTGCCATGGACGGGTCCCCGGTTGCCCAGAATCCAGTGCCTGCCGGTGGACGCTTCGAATACCGTTTCACGCTGCGTGATGCGGGCACGTTTTGGTACCACCCGCACGTTCGCGAGTCCCACCAGTTAGAGCGGGGGCTTTACGGGGCCATCATCGTCGAGGGCGACGATGAGCCGAAAGTGGATGCCGACCATCTGTTGGTTCTCGACGACGTCCGACTCGATTCGAGCGGCCAAATCGCTCACAGCTCTCGACGCGATATTTATCCGGGACGTAAAGGAAACGTCCTGCTCGTCAACGGCCGTCGTGGGTTTGAGATCGATGCCCGCAGTGGACAGGTGCAGCGTTGGCGACTGGTGAATGTGGCCAATGCCCGCTACTTTCGCTTGCGACTTAATGACCATCGGCTGCGCGTGATCGGCTCTGACGGTGGCTTCGCTGAAGCCGATCGCACGGTGGATGAACTCGTTCTCGCGCCTGGAGATCGTTTTGATGTGCTGGTGTCAGCAACAGGTAAACCCAGCTCACGCGCTACGCTATTGAGTCTTCCCTTGTGGCAGCGGCGACGCGGTCACGCGGGGTCGCACCGGCGCCATGGGCGGGCGCGTGAGGCTGAGCGCGAGTCCGTCCTCACGATGAAGTACGGCGGGCTTTCTGCGCTACCACACCGACAAGTCAAGGTGCCTCACGCTGCGCTACCCAATCTGGCGACCGACGGGATCCAGCCAACGGTCATTCGCCTGGGAGACGGCGGCTGTTGCGGAAAAGGGCGGTTCACCATCAATGGCGCGTCCTATCCAGACGTCCCGGCGCAGTTTGCGCGCGTCGGACAAACGCAAGTGTGGCGGGTGTGGAACGACACGCGCGAGCCCCACCCGTTTCACTTGCACGGGTACTTCTTTCAAGTCTTGGCTGCCAGCACCGATCGTCAGCCAGTCCGGGCTTGGGAGGACAATGTCAACGTGCCGCCGGGAGGGCAGGTGACGATAGGGTTTCGTCCCGAAGGGCGGCCCGGACGATGGTTTTACCATTGCCATATTCTTGAGCACGGCGAACACGGCATGGCAGCTGAACTTGTCGTTACTGACACAGCCGCCGCACCTCCGTCGGTGCCGTCCCGCAGGCCACCCAGCCCGTCGTCAGGCGCCAACCAAACGGGGTCCCGGTAGTGTTCGTTGCAGCCCTTCCCGCAGTCTCTGCGAGTCTTACCACTGCGCTCAAACCTCCGCTTCCTCAACCTGAAGGGGAGTCATGAGCGCTGTCCGTAGGCTCCGCCCCGTATTTGCGCCGGCGGTCCAGCGTCAGCTTCGTTCCCGCTTTGACGGAGCCAGCATTCACGCGATTCTAGAAGATGCACTCGCGGACTACGAAGCGCAGCTTCCGGATATCCTGCAGGAGAATACGATCGGCGGCCGCATCATGGTGCACCTGGCGGCCCTAACGATCGGTCTCTACCGGGCGCTTGTCGCGCGGGGCACTTCGGCGGCTGACGCGCGGGATCTCACGGCCGGTGTCACGTCGCAGGTGTACGGGAAGTTGGCCATTGCTCCCACCCTCATCTCGAGGATCGGAAGCGGCACGTCGCGAGATCGACTGAAGCGCGCTACTGATGTTTTTCGGCGCTTTCCGTTCAGCGCGCCGTCCTACCAGATGGCAGACAGGGCTGGTGGTGACGGCGTCGTGGCGTTCGACGTGCGCCGTTGCCCCGTCGCCGAATACTTTCGGTCGCAAGACCTCGGCGATCTGTGTGTCGAATCCTGGTGCCATCTCGACTTCGCGCTTGCGGAGCGCTGGGGCGCTCGCCTCGAACGCACGACTACCATCGCCGGCGGGGCAACGCACTGTGACTTCCGTTGGCGCGTGCGAGATGAAGGACAACCGTCAAGCAAATGCGCACCGGTGCTCGCCGACAAGGAGTGCGACTCATGAAGTGTATGAACTTCTGGGCGCTCGCAGTTCTTTGTGTTCATCGGCCTGTTCCAGCGCGGGCTGCCAGCCCGACATTGGCGGTCAGATGACGGCGGTTGAAACTGACGAACTCCGCCTTCGAGAGTTCATACGCACTCACCAGGTTTGCTACGACGTATGGCCGGAGCTCGTGTATGTCGATGGGATCCAGCGACAAACTGGCTTCGCCATCGAGCTGTGTGGGACGCACGAGCACCCTGAGCACGTGTCGCCGGGGTGTCACGAGTGTCATGTGGTCAACCGGCGCCTAGCCGAACTGGGGGCGGCGGTGATTCCACGCGAAAACACCGACTCGCGGTACCCCATCGAACCGTTCGACCCGGTGATCCGCTACCCATCGAAGCGGCAAATGCGACCCGAGGTTCAGGTTACGATTCGAATTGCACATAAGCACGACTTCTTGTCGCCATTGGACGACTGCGAGCGGCGCTGTCTTAGTGCAATCTCGCGTCGGTTGGAGGGGCTGGGTGTCGGTCGCGGGAGCTTCCATGAGCATAAGTGAAGCAATGGGTTGCAGGTTAGTCCACATTAATTGTGTGGTAACGCATGTGGGACGCCACCCGAAGTCGATGTCCTGCGACGAAGGGCGTCTTGTCTAATGAAACCGTGTGTCCAGCGATTAGGGAAATTATGACAAAGGGAACTGTTGGTCTCAAGATCCTGAAGCTTGGACTAGGTGTGCTCACCATGGGTTGCGCAAGTTCAGCAGCCGGGGGCACTAGGCCGAACGACATGAGCGCGGAGGCTCACCGAGCCGAGGCCCAACGTCATAGCGCACAAGCTCAGGCGGAGCGTGCGCAGTTCGATGCGCAAGCCAAGGCGAGGCGCGCCCCCCTGTTCGAATTGCCGGTCGTGAGAGGCGTCGGGGCGACCTCTTCCGAGCTCGCGAGCCGTGAACCCTCTACGAGC
>JAUIKB010000957.1 GCA_030430975.1 Polyangia bacterium | reverse complement strand
CTGACGCGCGTGCTCGATTCCTTGTACGACGCCGCACGAGTCGCGCGCCACGATTCGCAGTCCGTCGCCCGGTACCGATACGGCCTGGTGATGCAAACTGTTCACGCGCACGCTCACACGCCTAAGCGTGTGGGCGAGACGACTGGACGGCTGTAGCGTCGCGGTCTTTGCTGGCAGCGGCGTGCTTGGATTTCCCTGCGGGTAAAATCTAGAAACATCCAAACAAAGCTCGCCTCCAAAGTAGACATTGATCAATTGGGATCCGCGGCAGATACCCAGCGTCGGGATGCAGTCCCTCACCGCACGGGCCAGAAAACTCAGCTCCAGCGCATCGCGCTCTGGATCGATCTGTCCCGCAGGAGAGCGCCTCAATCGACGCAAGCCGCGACGAGCGCGCTCGCGTACGACAGCACTCGAGCTTCCCGCCGTGAGTGCCGCATCGACACGGTGGGCCGGACGCGTCGCTTGGGCGAGTTGGGTCAGCAGCTGCGGCCCAAGGTCGCTTCCGCCGCCCAGGACGAGCGCATCGAAGTGCTGCTGCGGAACCCGGCTCGGCGTTATGCGTATCGCACGCCCCCCCGCGCGCCACACGGCGAGCCGAGTAAACAGCCAAGCGGCCGCTCCGCCCCAGTCCGGGCCGGTGACACCGACTACGGGACGGCTCACGATGCCCCGCCGGTGATGAACTGTTCGCACGCGGTCACCCAGTCTCGGTCGAGATATGCAAGGTACGCAGCGGAAATCGTGTCGAGACGGTCACGGTCGTTGGCAAGATCGTCGAGCTGCACGAACTGATTCCACGGATGGGCGAGGCTCCACTCCGGATCGTCGACCTCGCAGTTCGGCAGCCGGTAGTGAAGCGTCGGACGCGCGTTGACTCGGTCGTCGTCAACTGCCGCCTGGACACGTGCGGCGTCGACATGGCTGAACAGCGGCAGGAAGTCGTTAGGACGGTTCCGTGTCGGATTGTGCAGCAGATAGTCGTCGATGATGTCGGCGACCGTCCCCGACGTCCGAGTCAGAACCGTCCGTTCGTATGCGCGAGAAAACGGTTGAATGAACGGCGTCGCGCGTCGACTCAGGTCGACATTGTCTGCGTGGATGAGCCACGGATAGAGGCATACAAACGCCTTGAGATACGCATCGATGGTCGGTGCATCCAGCGCTGGCAGCTCCGGGTTAAAATGAACGCCGAACGCAAACAAAGCAGAATGTCGCGTGCCCACCGCCCCCGCGTCGCGCAGCGCGTCCATTAGCGACTGCAACGCCGGCAGCTGCGAGAATGTGAGCGGCGGCGATACGATTTCCAACGGCACGACTCGCTTCGCTACGGCGCCGACAATGTCTTCGGACAGTTTCTCGAGTTCGCCGAGCAGACCTGTGGGAATCGATTCACGTCGGCCTACGCGCTTGAGGTACGCGTAGTCGAGTTCGATCTTGATATCGCCGAGGTGCTCGCTGTGAATGACGCCTTCGTAGTCCGACGTCAGCTCCAACTCGCCCTGGGCGGCGCGCGCGACGACGCTACCGGCCTCCTTCAGCGTCAGGCCGCTAAATTCGACCTCGACGCCCACCCGGCGCGGCTGGCCTTCGTGATTGCGCTGCGCCTGCGGCGTAACGAACGGGCTTGCCATCAGCTCGCGCTCCCGGGGAGCAGCGCTTGCTCGACCGCGCGCCGGAGCGCGATCGCGCTGCAGGGCTTCGAAATGATCGTCGCGCCGAGCTGCTGGGCGACGCTGGCGATATCCGGCGCCGCGGCGAGTCCGCTCAGCAGCAGGATCGGCAGGTCGGGCGCGAGTCGCCGGATCTGTTGGGCGGCGTCGAGTCCACTCACCCGGGGCATGTCCACGTCACTCACGACCGCAGCCGGCAACGACTCAGCACCCGCGTCGTGATGAATGCGGTTCAGCAGTCCGCGGCCGTCACCGAAACCGATCGCGTTCCAGCCAGCGCTGCGTAAAACAGCCACCAGCGCGCCGCGCAGGTCCGCGTCATCCTCCGCGACGAGGACGGTGTTCGAGCTTGGCGGCGGGACCGAGGGCACATTGTTGACAATGCGAGGACCATGCCACCGAATATTGCGTCGATTAGGCTACGCGGCTGGGGCAACTTGCCCCAGGTGAGGCGCCGTAGCCCCAACCTGCGGCGGCTCGCGCGAATCGAGTTCGGTAGCGGTCGCCGCTAGTCGGCGCAGCACGTGCACCCCTAGTCTTGGATCGTCCTCCAGCGCATCGACGAAACTCTCGGCGCTGACCCGAAGTGCAGCGACTTGCGTTCTCGCCGACGCGGTTCGGCGCCTTGTCAACGCGGCTAGGCTGTCCATGGCACCGATCGTCGACGCGTAGCCGACCTGAAAGACCCCGTCGTCACCCGACAGCTCGACCCTACCAGCGGCGATCAGCAGCGCATGGTCTGCGGGATCGCCCACACGCCACAGTACTTCGGCGGGAGCAAAGCTCACGTGAGCGGCCTCGCTGGCGATCGTCGCGAGCGCCTCGAGCGGGAATCCGTCGAACAATCGACTGCGGCGCACCAGACGCCAACGCTTGACCAAATTCATCGGCGGCTCACCGTGCCCCTCCAAGGGTTGGCTCTCCACCGCTTCGTGCCGTTCCAGATCGCGCAAGTGTTCCGCGAAACTCCTCAACATCGAGTGCAGGACGCGGAAGTCATCTTCGAGCAGGTCCTGCAACGCTTGATAGTCCAAGTAGAGCGTTGAAGAGCGGCGCTCGGCTACGGCTCGCACGCTCGACGCGCCATCTGCTAACGCCGCAAGGATCGCTTGATGCTGTCGATATTGCCTGGTCTTGCCCGAAGAGGACGTCGTGCGAACGCTGCCTCTGACGATGAAGTGAAGCCCACGTGGTGGCCGATCGCCGGTGAGCAGCACGTCGCCGGAGCGATAGTGCCGCTCCTCGCAGCGCTGGGAGATCGACGCGAGCTGTTCGGGCGCGAGGTTGGCAAATGGCGCGAAAGCCTTCAGCGTGATGAGCCGGTCC
>JAUIKB010000956.1 GCA_030430975.1 Polyangia bacterium | reverse complement strand
GCCAGCGCGAGGTTCGGCACGTTGGGCGCCTTGTCGACGTCAGCAGGACCGCGCACGTTGGCGAGCAGTGCTCGGGCGCGTCGATGCTTGCCGATGCGCGTTGCCAACAAGGCTACCTCGGCGCTGAGCTTGACGTTCTGCCGCTCGACCAACTCCGCCATCGTGTCGGCCTTGAGCGCGAAGCCCACACGTAGGTCGTCGACCTCGCCGTGAACAGGCTCGGTCTGTAACTGCATGACTCGATCCAGCTCTGAAAACAGCAGCTGCAAGTCTGCCACTCGGCCGTCCGCCAACAGCGCGGCTTTGAGCGGCAGCAGATCCAAGTATCCCTTGGACACCCGACGTTCGCTCTGCGCGATCGCATAGCGCGCCGACACTGGACCCAGCGCCGACTTGAGTAGTCGATACGCCTCCGCCGTCTCCCCCTGCTCCGCGCGCAGTCGGCTGACAGCGGCCAGGGCCAGCGGAAAGTGCGGATTGTGCTCGAGCTCGTGAGTCCAAAATGTCGTGTCGCTGCGGTAGTCGGCGACGCGCAGCCACTGCAGCGCGGCGAACACCAACAGCACTCCGACGCCCGCCAGCGTGACAAGGCGCTGGCGCGTGACAGCGAGCGCTTGCGACCGCCACAGCACGAGCAACCCCGACGCTAGGCAGAAGTGCGGCAGATACAGGAAGCGGTCGGAAGACGTGCTCCCGATCCCCACGTAAGTGAGGTTGAGCAGCGGTCCGATGAAAGCGAACGCCGCGACCACAAGCACGAAGGCCGCTTTGCTACGGCGCCACGCCACCATCAGAAGCAAACACGAGAGCGCGATCGCCACCACCGCCCCCAGCATGACCCAAACCGACACGTCATAGCCTTCCGGGCCAATCTGAAGCGGCCTGTAGAAAAAGACCTGCGGCCACGGAAGCAGCGTTCGCTCGACGTACGCCTGCACAGTCAACAGGAAGTACTTTGGGACGACCGAGCCCAGTCCTTTTCGAACAGGATAGAGCGTCATCCGCGCGACGAAGTAGCCGGCGCAGGCGATGCCGGTGAAGAGCGCTGCCTTACTCAGCCGCCGTCTCTCCGAGCCCGCCGGCAATACCAGCGCCGACGCACCGACGAGCAGCGGCATCATCATGCCGCCCTCCTTAGAGAGCACCGAGCCGACCAAACAAACCGTCGCCGACGCAAACCAGCCACCCGGCTTTGGCGACTTGGCCCCGCGGACGAAGAGCCAAACAGCGGCGAACCCGAACAGCGCCATCATGACGTCCGTACGCCCCGATATCCACGTTACATTCTCGCTGCGCGTCGGATGCAGCGCGAACAATAGGCCTGCGACCATCCCCAAGCTTGCTGACCGCGTCCAGAACGTAGCCAGCCGCGTCGCCAATAGCGCGGCTGCTGCGTGCATGACGATATTGGTCAGGTGAAAGACCCACGCCCGCCCGCCGCCCAGCACCCAGTTCAGCGTGTAGCTAGATGAAACGAGCGGCCGGTAGTAGCGATTGAAACGCGAGCTGTCTTGAAAATGCTCCACGTCCCAAAGATGGGTGGTGAAGTTGCGAAGCAGATGACGCAGCTCGTGCGCCGCGGGGTTGTCGACGATCAGCGGCAGGTCGTCGTAGACGAACCCATCCCAAAGCGACGGCGCAAACACCACCAGCGACACCGCCGCTACGAGCCAGCCCGCGGAGCGCGGAGCGAGGGCGGGACTTAGCTGGTCAGCCACTTTCGCCTTGTTCCTTCGCTGCGGACAAAAGTAAAGCCCCCGACCGCTTGGGTCGAGGGCTGCTCAAGCGCGTCGCGCCGTCAGGCGCTACGCATCATTCCTCGGGGTTGGTTTCGTCCAGGTTCGGCGCGATGACCACCACGCGCTCGTTGCCTTCCTTCTTGATCGCGCCCTCGATGGTGAACTCCGACAGCTCGGTGTCGCCGTCCAGGTCGCCCTCGGCCTTCGCGGTGAAGGTACCGTCACCCGTCGGATCGGCGGCCGTATAAGAGTACATGTAGTACTGGGGATCGCTCATCGAGAACTTAACGCAGGTCCAGCCGGTAACCTTGTCGCCAGCGGCCCCGTCGTTCCATTCGCTCGGGCTCGACTGGTACTTCTTGCCCTGAATCTTCGTCTTGGCGTCCGGCACGGACTTGGGTGCCGACGCGCACAGGCGGTTGGTCACGCCGGTGCTCGCGCCGAGCGCTAGCGTATCGGCCGCCATGCCCTCACGGCTGAACGCTGCTGCTGCGTCCTTGGACATCTGACCGAGCGAGTTGCGGGCTTCAGCCGTCTTTGAGTTCAGGATGTATTTACGGATGCCGTAGATAGCGAGCGCGGCCAGAATGCCGACGATGGCAACGACGATCATGAGCTCGACTAGGGTGAAGCCGCGTTCTTTTCGGTTCTGGAAGTTCTTCAAAATGGTCATGCTGTTCTCCTTCGAGGGGCCTTGATTTGAGAGTAGGGGGTTGGGGTTACGGCTCCTGAGGAGCGCTCATTCGTCATCGTTCTCAGAGTAAATCTCTGCAGTAAAACTTGAGCCGACGTAGATCGACTTAGTGCCGTCCCCGTCAAGATCGGCTCGGGCGGTCACCAGGTACCATTGCTCAGACGTCGTAGGCCACGGCATGGTCTTGGCGGTGCCGGGCTGAGGCACCGTGCCGCCTTGCCCAGCGATCGTGGCGTAGCCGTACTGCACCGGAGCGTTGGTCTCGGCGCCGAGCATCCGCCACTTGGCGTAGTTGGCGTGGCTCGGGTTCCACCAGGCGTCCTCGACCTTGCCGGGCGCGCCTGGGTACGGCGTGTTCAAATTCGTGGAAACGGACAGATACCGGAACGTCTCATCCTTGAACGACTCCTGAGCGGTCTTGATGTTGCCGATCATGTGAATCGCCTCGTGCGTCTTGGCACTGAAGATGTACCGGCGGACACCAACCGTAGCGAGGGTCGCCAGACGGGCGGAGGCGCAGGTCAGAGCGGAGAAAGGCCCCGGAAACCGACCCGACCCCTGCCCGGCGACG
>JAUIKB010000955.1 GCA_030430975.1 Polyangia bacterium | reverse complement strand
AGCAGAGCCTCGAGAACGGCCCGAGTAGCGACTACGGCGCGTTCACTTGACGCTCGCGCCGAGAGCCCCAATGGTCTGCGTCGTCCGGCGAATGCAGGACACCTGTGCGGGCGCTGTTGCCCGCAATTGGAACCGACCCATCTCGGAGGAGTGTGCGATGCCAAAGCTAGAGGGCACCAAGACCCACCAAAATCTCAAGGACGCGTTTGCTGGGGAGTCACAAGCAAACCGTCGTTACCTGTACTTCGCAAAGGTCGCCGACATCGAGGGCTACCCGGACGTCGCCGGGCTGTTCAAGGACACGGCCGACGGCGAGACCGGACACGCTCACGGTCATCTGGACCACCTAAAAGAAGTCGGAGATCCGGCCACCGGCGAACCGATCGGATCGACGGCGCAGAATCTGAAGGCTGCCGTGACCGGTGAAACGCACGAGTACGAAACGATGTACCCGGGCATGGCGAAGACCGCTCGTGAAGAGGGGTTCGGTGACATTGCCGACTGGTTTGAAACTCTCGCCAAGGCCGAGAAGTCTCACGCCGGGCGTTTTGCCAAGGCTGCGAAGGAACTCGACGACTGATACCTGGGCGGGCCCCCGGCGCTTGCTGAGGGCCCGCCGAACGCTGCGCGATCGCGGGGACGCGACTACGGCGAGGAGCTGAGTATGAGTGACGCACCTGCGAGGCGGCCCGAGAGGCCCCCGACCTGGAGTCCCGCCGACGACCGGTATTGGGATGCCCGCGATCTCGAAGCCGAATGGCGGCGCGCCGGGCAGGTCTGCCACGAGTGTCGAATGTGCGTGAACTTCTGTGGGTCGTTTCCCATCTGGTTCGATGCGGTCGACGACGACATCGAAGCCGGTGCCGAAGGCGCCGAGCGGCTCTCGGCGGGTGTGTTCGCCGAGGTTTCCGATCACTGTTGGCAATGCAAACTCTGCTACATCAAGTGCCCATACACGGAGGATGAGGGGGCACCCGAGTTGCTCGACATCCCGCGCTTATTGGCGCGGGAGAAAGCTCACCGTGCTCGGCGTGACGGCGTGCCGCTAGTCGACCGGGTGCTCGGCGAGCCGCAACGACTCGGCGCACTGGCGGCGGGTCGTGGTGCCAAGATCGTCAATCTGATCAACGCAAACCGGTTAGTGCGCGACGCTGCTGAGAAGGTCACGGGTGTGAGCGCCGAGTTCGCGCTGCCCCCGCTGGCGACGCAGCCGTTTCCCGAGTGGTTTCGTGAGCACGCTCCGTCACCGGGCGCTGGTGAGCACGGCGAGGTAGTGCTGTTTCCGACCTGCTACGGCGACTACAACTACCCGCATGTTCCCGCAGCGGCGGTCCTGGCGCTCGAGAAGAACGGTTACGCCGTGCGTTTGGCGGAGGGTTACACGTGCTGCGGCATGCCCAACCTGGACGGCGGAGACGTGGCGGCGGCGACAGCCAAGCTGAAAGCGAATGTCGCCGCGTTGATCGGCCACGTGCGCGCGGGCCGCAAGATCGTCGTGCCCGGTCCTACGTGCGGGTACACGTTGAAACAGGAGCTGCCGCTCTACGTCGACACGGCCGAAGCCCGTCAAGTGGCGGAGGCGACGGTGGACCTCATGGAGTTCTTCGACGGCCTTAGACGCGCCAAGACGCTGAATCAGGACTTTGAGCTCGAGCTCGGCAAGGTCGTGTATCACGCTGCGTGCCACCTCCGCGCGCAAAAGGTCGCTATCCCCGGCGCTCGGGTGTTGGCGGCGATCGGTGACTCAGAAGTACGCGTGGTTGAGCGCTGCTCGGCCGTTGATGGCACCTGGGGTATGAAAGCCGCTTACTATACGGAGGGACGGCGTTATGCCCGTCACATGGTGAAGTCCATGACAGAAGACAGCCCTGATCTGTTCGTCGGCGATTGCCAGCTCGCCGGGCAGCGTCTGCTTAAGGAATCCGGTGCGCGTATGATTCACCCGGTCGAGGCGTTGGCGGCATCCTACGGGCTGATTCCCTTGCCGGAAAGTGACGGCGATGCGGCCGGTTGAGCGAGGCGAAATCCTGGGGCTGGCGGACTACGAGCAGATCCGCGAGCGCTTTCGGCGACGGATCATCGAACTAAAGAACCTTCGCCGCGTGGCGGTGGGACCCAACTTGACGGTGCTGTTCGAGAATCGCGACACCGCGATGTACCAAGTTCAGGAGATGCTCCGCACCGAACGGATTACTAAGGAAAAGGCGATCCTTCACGAGATCGAGACGTACAACGCCTTCGTACCCAAACAGCACGAGTTGTGCGCGACTGCGATGATCGAGTACCCCGACGCCGCTGAGCGCGACGAAATGCTCGTTCGGCTTGCGGGCGTGGAAAAAAACTTCTACGTCGAAGTAGCCGGCGCCAAGGCGTACGCGGTATCCGACCCGCGAGGGGTCGCTGGCGATAGAACAACGGCCGTGCACTATCTCGCCTTTCAGGTGGGCGACGAGCTAACGGAACGTCTGCGTCAGGCCGCATCGATCTATGTGGGCGTCGACCATGCTGCGTATGATCACCGTGCCAAGCTGGAGGGCGCGGCGCTCGCGAGTCTGCAAGAAGATCTAGCCGAGCCGGACGTCTAGCCGCATCGCGACCGTCGATTAGGCGTAGCGCGCGAGGAGGTCCTTCGGAATTCGCGTAGGGCGCCGTGTCGCCATGCGGATCAGAACCCATGTCGTGGAGGCCTTCGCGAGGAGTTTGGAGCCACGCGCGATGCGCGTCTCGCGGATCGACGTAGCCGCCTTGGCCGATGCGATCCAGGTGTTGGCTTGGAGCGTCTGTCCCTCCAGTGCCTCGGCGAGGTAGTCGATAGTGTGCCGCCGCACGACCCACAGGACGCCCAGCTGTTGATACGCTGCCAGGTCCAAGCCCACCGATACAGAGTGCGCGACGGCCGCGGCATTGACCCATCGAATCCAAGCGACGTTGCTCGCGTGACCCAGGCCGTCGATGTCCTCCGGCCCGACGACCAGCTCGTGCGTAAAGGCGTTCGCAGGAATCTC
>JAUIKB010000954.1 GCA_030430975.1 Polyangia bacterium | reverse complement strand
ATCGGTGGCACCTGCCAAACCCGGCTCGGAGCCTTCCGACATCGTCGAACGGATCGAGAACACCGACGAGCGTGTCCACATATCCATCGGAGCCGTCTGCAACAATAACTGCATATTTTGCATGGAGGAGGACCGCGACGGTCGTTACATCAACAACTCAGCGATGACGCCCGAACGGGTTCGCTGGGTGTTGGACAAGCACCGCGGCTCCGAAGAGGTGTGTTTCACCTCGGGAGAGCCTACCACGCGCGACGATCTTCCCCAGTTCGTGCGCTGGGCAAAGGACCTCGGCTACCGCCGCATCAGCATGATGACCAACGGTCGCCGCGTCGGGCATCGCCCCTATGCCGTGGCCCTCGCCAAGCGCGGGATGAACCGGTTCTACATCTCCATCCACGGCCACACGGCAAAACTACACGAGGGGCTTACGCGAACACCCGGCAGTTTCGAGCAGACCGTTGCGGGTCTGGACAGCATCGCGGCGCTGAAACGCTTCGGGATCGACCTGCACACCTCGACCGTGCTGACGAAGCGCAACCTGCCGCACCTGGTAGATATCTACCGGTTTTTGCGATCCCACGGCGTGGATCAGGTGGTGTTCAACGTGATGCAGGCAAATGGCCGCGCCGACACTTTCTTCGATCAGATATTCCCCACGTATACCGAAGTAGCGACGCAGTTTCGTCGCTTCATTCAAGAGGTTGGCGAGCCGGAACCACAAGCTTTCCTCGTAGATATCCCTCTGTGTACAACCGAAGGTATCCCGGACTTCAATCGCGGATATGTCGAGAAGTACCGCCACTTCGACCTCGAATCTCAGGTCAACCTGCCGATTCGGCAGGACACGGCACGAGAGGGTGATGGAGCTGGCAAAGGCTTGCTGCTGGTGCTGCGCAGCGACTTGGACGACGCCGAGCGCGCGAAGCGCGAAGAGTGCGCCTTGTGTCGCTACGAACCGGTCTGCGAAGGCGTTTGGAAAAACTACTTGAAGCGCGCGGGTTGGGACGAGTTCCAACCCGTACCCCCGAAAGACGACCGGCAACCGCCGGAGCACGGCTAGCGCTTGACGCGTTGCGTTAGAATTGCGCTTCGGGTCGTTTGCTCACACCGCCCCGCCTGCGCTAAAACCAACGCATGAGATTCGGACCCTTAGCTTTCGCCGGCGTCGCAGCCACAAGTCTCTGCACCATGAGCTGCAGCGATCCTGTTCCGCCACCAGCGCAGGGCGGGGTCACCCACCGGTTCTCCGTTCCCACACCGCGCCCGCCGGACACCAACTGCCCCGCGCAGTCATACGCGATGGCGATCGGCGGCCCGAAAGCCCCGCCCGCAAACGGACCTGGCAATGACGTCGTCATCGACGAAGAGAACGGCGCCACGGTTTCTTGCACCGTACGCAAATCAGGCGGCGGCTTTGCTGTAAGCGGCTCCCTCCAACAGCTCGACAAGTTCTTTTCGATCTCGGGAACGTTCGCCGATACCGGCGATGGGGCCGTCAGCGTTGGCGGCGACGTGTTCGCCTACGTAAACGCGCCGCAGACCGAGTGCAAAGTCACGGTCCACAAGGCGCAGTCCGGCGCGATATGGGCGGACTATAACTGCCCCGTCACCGATCCAAAGAGCCCCGAATCGTACTGCGTCGCCAGCGGAACGTTCGTCTTCGAGAACTGTAGCGAGTAGCGCGTTTCCAGACGGATTATTTACGCCAACGACAGCGCGACGTCGCTATTTGTCGTCGGGCTTGCCTAGTGGCTGGCCGACCATCGTATCCTCTTCTGGATCGACGGCTAGATCGGTCTCAACGGTCGTCTTGGGGGCGGTGTCGCCCTCCTCGTCGGCCGTGGCGTCGGCACCGTCCTTGCTGGACGAGTCGCCGCCTGTTGACTCGAGCACGTCCGAAGCGGTTCCCACCGGCAAAGTGTCGCCAAACTCTGGCCGTACATACCGCGGGTCGGGTTCGATGCGGACGAGCACCGCGGTGATATTGTCCTCACCGCCGTGTTCGTTCGCCAGCGCGATCAGACGCCGGCATCCCTGAGCCAGATCATCCGTCGACATGACGATCTCGCGGATTTCATCGTCCTCGATCATGCCGCTGAGACCATCCGAGCAAAGCACGTAAACATCCCCGTCTTGGGCGTCGTCGCACTGCAGATCCACGGTCACGTGGTCCTGCATTCCGAGCGCACGAGTGATGACGTTCTTCGGAAGCTCGCTTCGCTGTTCCTCGGTCAGTTCCGGCATCGCCAGCAAGTAGTCGTTCACCAGCGAGTGGTCGCGAGTCATTTGCTGAATCGTCGTGTTCCGAACGCGGTACGCGCGGCTGTCGCCGACGTGCCCGATGTACATCTTGCGCTTCTTCGGGCTGAACAGCGCTCCGACGACGGTCGTGCCCATGCCGTGACACTCGCGCTGCTGTAGGCTTCGTTCGAATATCTGACGGTTCGCGAGCCGAATGCCGGTCAGCAACCGGTTTTCTTCTTCCGACAAGCGGGCATCGAAATGAAACGGCCAGGTGACGTCTTCGGTGGCTGTCGCCTTGAAGAACTCAGCGATCGAGTCGGTCGCAATCCGACTCGCCACGTCGCCGGCGCGGTGCCCACCCATCCCGTCAGCAACGATGAATAGTTCGTGCTCGTCGAGCACGGCGTAACTGTCTTCGTTGTGCTCCCGCTGGAGTCCAACGTCGCTGATGCCGGCAGCAATCGCTCGCAATTTCTTCACAATCGTAGGCCCTGTCCCACCCTATGCGATCCGGCGCCTGGCTTCCTCTGTATTTCTTGCGAGCACCGCGCAGCTGTCAAGGCCGCCTCGGCGTCGTCGCGCAAACAGTAGGGTTTCCGCTCGCAAGGAGGTCCGCTCGGGTGCTCACACCTCGAGAATGTCCTTTTCCTTGCTGGCGATCATCTCGTCAACCGTCGTTGAACCCTGCCCAACCACCTCTTCGACCTTCTTTTTGGCGCGATCGGCCTCGTCTTCGCCGACGTCACCACTGGTTTTCATCTCG
>JAUIKB010000021.1 GCA_030430975.1 Polyangia bacterium | reverse complement strand
GATGGTTACACGGTCCAGATTCGCCAGCCCAACGTAGGCGAGCGCCGCGGCGAGCTTACGCGCCTGATCCCATTTCTTTCCGCCGCCGAACTTCATCGACGACGAGCAATCCACGATGAAATAGATGCTGAGGTCTTCTTCTTCTTCGTAGAGCCGAACCAGCAGCCGCCCGAAGCGCTGGTATAGCTTCCAATCGACCGCGCGGAAGTCGTCGCCGGGCACGTAGTTGCGGTGGTCGGCAAACTCGACGCCGCTGCCCTTCTTCTTGGTGCGGCGCTCGGCGCGCAGGCGCCCCGCGAAGACCTTCCGGCTAACCATCGCGAGCATTTCCAGCTTGCGCTGGAACTCGTCGTCGAAGAGTCCGTCGTCCTTCGGCTTGGGCGCGCGCGTGAACCGTTTCGATACGGGTGCGCCCGCGCGCTTGAAGACGTCGAGGAAGCCCACGAGCGCCGGCTACGGCTTGCCTTCGGGCAGCTTTTCGATGATCTGAGCGAGGACTTCGTCGGTCGAGATGCCTTCGGCTTCGCCCTCGAAGCTCAGCAGCATGCGATGTCGCAGCGCCGGCACAGCGGCGTATCGGATGTCGTCGACCGAAGCTGCGAAGCGACCTTCGAATAGGGCGCGGATCTTTCCGCCTAACAACATGGCCTGCACGCCGCGCGGCGAGCCGCCGGTGCGGACATAGCGCTTCACCTTCTCGGTTGCTTCCTCGCGGTCCGGGTGGGTCGCCTGAAGGACGCGAATAGCGTAGTCCTGCACGTGCCGGGCGACCGGGACTTGGCGCACGAGCTGCTGCATTTCGATGATTTCATCCGCGTTGACGACGGGCGTGATGTCGACCTTGAAATCGGTGGTGGTGCGGTCGATGATCGAATGCAGGTCCTCGCGGCTCGGGAACGGCACCTGCAGCTTGTAAAAGAAGCGGTCGAGCTGCGCTTCGGGGAGCGGGTACGTACCCTCCATCTCCAGGGGGTTTTGGGTCGCGAGCACGAAGTAGGGCTGCTTGATGATGTGGGTCTCACGGCCGACCGTGACGCGGTGCTCCTGCATCGCTTCGAGCAGGGCGCTTTGGGTTTTGGGCGTTGCGCGGTTGATCTCGTCGGCGAGCACGATGTTGGCGAACACCGGGCCCTTGCGGAATTCGAACACCGGTTTGCCGCCAGGTGTCTCCTCGATGACCGTCGTGCCGATGATGTCGGCCGGCATCAGGTCGGGCGTGAACTGGATTCGTGAGAACTCGAGGTTGACCGCTTCGGCCAGCGTGCGGACCAACATCGTCTTGCCGAGGCCTGGAACGCCTTCGAGGAGGGCGTGTGAGCCGGCGAGCATGCAGGAGATCACGCCGTCGACGACGTCGCGGTTGCCCACGATCATGCGTCCGATCTCCTCCCGCAGGTTGCCTAGTTTTTTCTGAAACCCCTCTACGTCTGCGCGGGCCGCGTCAGCGTCACTCATCAAAGCCTCTGTCGTTGTGGTTGGTGCGAGTCGAATCAGGCGCTATTCACGCGGGCGAATCAACTGGAAGTAGCGGCGGACATAGAAACGGTAACCCGGTGGGATCTCGTCCCGACTGATTACCTGCTCCGCCACCGTACGGTAGTCGGTGTAGACCTTCTTGTATCCCCGGCCGACGAAGCCGCGCTGCGCGGCGCCTGAGATCACCTGGCTCGACGCCCCGCCTTGACCGCTGTCGACGCCTGCGGCGGACACGTCGTGGGTGTCGCCCTTGAGGTTGGTGGCGTCGCCCTTGAGGTTCGGGTCGTGACCACTACCCGCGCCCTGGCCGCCCTTGCCCGCGCCCTGGCCTTTGCCCGCGCCATCGCCCTGACCCGAGCCAGAACCGTTGCCGGCGCCCATACCTGCGCCCATGCCGGCTCCTGAGCCGCCAGGGGTGATGCCGATGCCACCCGGCTTGCCGCCCTTGCCGCCCTTGCCGCCCGGTGACATCCCGCCCTTGCCGGGTTTGCCACCTTTGCCGGGCTTGCCGCCTTGGCCGGGGCGACCGCCTTGGCCAGGCTTGCCGCCTTGGCCAGGCTTTCCGCCGCGCGCCTTCTGGGCGAACTTCATCAGCTGCTTCAGGCGCTTTTTGCCTTGCTTGCCCTGCTGCTTGAGGAGCTCTCGAAGCTCTTGGAGGCGCTTACGCAGCTCCTCCTTCTCCTTCTTGGTCATCTCCTGCTTCGCCATGCGATTGAGTTCTTCGGCGCCCTTTTCGAAATCCTTCGCGGACAGGCCCATCTCCTTGAGCAGGTCGGCGGCCGCCTGCGCCAGCTGACGGTCGAGTCGTGACAGCTTGCGCTTCGCGGTCTCCGCCTTCTTGCGCTCCCGGTCCAGCCGCTCCAGCTGCCGCTTCTTCTTTGCCAGCAGCCGTTTCTTGGCGTCTTCTTGCTTCTTGTTCTTGGTCTTCTTCTTGAGTAGCCGCTTGCGCTCTTCCTCGAGTTCCTGCCTGCGCTTGTTCAATCGCTTGGTGCGATTGGTGTTGGCCTCGGACGCCTTCTTGAGCGCTTTGCGCAGCTTGTCTAGTTCAGCTTTGCTGAGCTTCTTCTTCTTGTTCTTGAGCTTCTTGGCGAGCTCGCGCATGGCTTGCTCAGCGTCCTTCAGCTTCTTCTGCTTCAGCTTCTTGGCGATCGGCTTCGTGAGGTCCGACTTCTCAAGCTCTTTGGCGGTGGCCTTGAGACCCTCGTCGAGCGCCTCGTCGTCGAGCTTCGCCCCCTTCATCAGGTTGCGCTCGAGCTCGGCCATGCGCTTGAAGACTTCGGTGCGATCCAGGCGCCGGTTGGCGATGTCCTCGATCAGCTGATTGAACTTGCGAATCGCGCTTAGGGTCTCTTGGTCCTTGGCGTTGTCTTCGAGGTTCTTTGCGATGTCGCGAAACAGCTCGACGTCGTCCGGGTTCATGGCCATGGGCGTGAACGACTCTTCGACGGGCAGTTCGTGATAGGTGCGCACCTCGAACAGCCACACCACGGCGAGTCCCGCTACGAGGGCGCCGCAGACGAGCAGCTCCGGGGGAAAGCGGATCGGTGCGGCCTTGGCGGGTTGCAGGCCCTTGGCGGCGACGGTGGCGTCCTCGATCGCCGCAGCCATCAGAGGTGAGCGCTGGTCGGCCGGAATCGCACTGAACGTGAGGGCGCTGGTGATGCGGTCGTGGAGCTGGTGGTGGCGATCGAGCGCGAGTGACCCAGCGTGCTGGTGCCGGGCCTTGAACCAAGCGTAAGCAACCGCCACCAGCCAGACTGCGACCGGGGCGATGCCGGCGAGCATCAATGAGCCGACCGTGTCCGCTGAGGCACGGGTCACCTTGACGTACGTGAGCGCGCCCAGGCCGTACACCAGCGGTAGCGCGGCAAACCGAGCCGCGGCCGTGAGCGCGGCGTTCATTCGGAGCCGGACTTTCGTCCAGCGCGACGCTCGAGCTAGTTGTTTGAGGGTCGATTCAATCTCGGACACGGGTTGTGTTGCTCCTCGGTACCACCTCAGTCACTGACGTTTGTAACGCGCGAAAGTTCCGAAGCCTTTCGACAGTCGAGGTGGAATTCGATCTTACTCCGGTCCGCGACCCGAGGCCCGACTCTATTGCAGTTCGGTGCGGTCGCGAATAGCTGATTGATATCAAGGCATTAGGCGCAGGCGACTGTGCGTCGGGAGGCCTTGAGCCCCAGGAGGCGCGACGCGCCCGCGCCGGGAGGCGTTCATCGCTTGACCCGCGTCGCTCCAGTGGACTCGAATAGGCCCACCTCAGTCCGAAAGAAGATCATGTCCAACGAAGAACCGAATCGCGTTGTCCTTGTCGCCGATGACGAGCCGAGCATGCTCTCGCTCGTCTCGGGCCTAGTACGCCAGAAGGGGCTGAAGGTGATCGAAGCGTCCGATGGGGACGAGGCTTGGGAGCTCGCACATGAGCATCTTCCGGACCTGGTCATCCTGGACGTGATGATGCCGGGCATGAGCGGCTGGGAGGTGTGCCGGAAGATCCGCGAAGCCGTTTCCCTGGCGCATACCGGCGTCATCATGCTGACGGGCATCGGCGAAAACCTAAACGAGATGACGTCGCCGCTTTACGGCGCCGATGCGTACCTCGACAAGCCGTTCAACTTCCGGGACCTCGGCGAGAAGATCGATGAGACCCTCGCCAAGCGCAGCTCGAAGCCGTTGCCCGACAAGATGCCTTCCGAAGCTGCGAATACCGATGTGGTAACTTCAACGCCAGCCAATGGAGCATCGGCGCCGGCCGCGCCTGCGGATTCGGCCATGGACGCGTCGATAGAGGCGCCGTCCACCAAGGCAGCCGCGGTCGCCGCACAGCCGAAACAGAAGGCTGCCCCGAAGAAGAAGGCTGCCGCGAAGAAGAAGGCTGCCCCGAAGAAGAAGGCTGCCCCGAAGAAGAAGGCTGCCCCGAAGAAGAAGGCTGCCCCGAAGAAGAAGGCTGCCGCGAAGAAGAAGGCTGCCCCGAAGAAGAAGGCTGCCCCGAAGAAGAAGGCTGCCCCGAAGAAGAAGGCTGCCCCGAAGAAGAAGGCTGCCCCGAAGAAGAAGGCGCCAGCCAAGAAGAAGGCGCCGGCCAAGAAGAAGGCGCCGGCCAAGAAGAAGGCGCCAGCCAAGAAGAAGGCGCCAGCCAAGAAGAAGGCGCCGGCCAAGAGGAAGGCGCCAGCCAAGAGGAAGGCGCCAGCCAAGAGGAAGGCGCCAGCCAAGAAGAAGGCGCCAGCCAAGAAGAAGGCGCCAGCCAAGAAGAAGGCGCCAGCCAAGAAGAAGGCGCCAGCCAAACGACGGCGCTAGTCGCCTATACGGCGCGGAAAATAGGCGATGCAACAGCGCTGCAGGATTCCGCCTGTAGCGGTAAGGCTTGATCTGTCGGTCGGCGCATGGCAAAAGGCGCACCTCTGACGACATGCGCCTACATGTAGTTCCGAAACGGAACGCGGCGCCGGTTGGTCGTGAAGGAGCCAAGATGCGCTATATCTCATTGATTCCGTTGACTTTTTTCGCAGTTGCGAGCGTCGCCGCGTGCAGTTCTGGTTCCAATAGCGGCGGCAACGCGACCGGCGGCGCTGCCGGTGCCGGTGCACAGGGCGGTCAAGGTTCGGCCGGCGGTGCCGGTGCACAGGGCGGCATGGGCGGCGGAACCGCAGGTACCAGCGGTTCCGGATCCGGCGGCGAAGCCGGCAGCGGACCGCTCGCTTCCGGTATCGGCGGGCCTTGCAACACCGCAGATGACTGCGACGTGCCGGATCCGGAATGCCTCACGGATTGGCCCAACGGCTACTGCACGAGCACGGGCTGCGGCGAGAACAAGATGTGTGACGCTGGTCAAGATTGCTTCATCTTCGCCGAAGACGACCAGGGCAACGACGTGACGGGCTGCTTCGTGACGTGCACGAAGAAGACAGATTGCAACGAGGGCTACACGTGCGGATCGTCAGGCGCCTGCATCCCGGCGTGCGAGACGAAGGACGACTGCAGCGGCGATCGCCGTGACTGCAACACCGATACCGGGCTGTGCTTCACGCTGCCGTGTGAAAACAACACGCATTGTGACGGTAAGCTGGTCTGCGACACCGCCAGCGGTGAGTGCAAGGAAGCGCCTTGCACGACGTCCCCGGACAACTGCCCGGCGCCGCTCAAGTGCAACGGGACCACCGGCAAGTGCGTACCCGACGAGACGACCGGACCCGGGGCGGGCCCCGGACCGACCTGCGATAATCTCCCGGAGCGCGACTGCACCGCGAACTGCGGAGACATCGTCAACTTCGAGCCGGACGAGGGACCCGGCTACTGGGACTATCCGCTGAACGGCGAGACGCAGTCCGACCAATACCGCAGCTGGATCCGCCGCGACGTGATGCAGCTCGTCAAGTACGCGGGTGCTTACACCGCGTGCAAGGACGCGGCGTGGACGACCGGAACAGGCGGCGCGCTCGGCCTAGGCGATATGAGCGAAGAGAACGGTGCGATCCCCGGAACCAGGGAGGGTCAACCTGGTCACCCGGCTGGCACACACACCAACGGCCGTGACATGGACATCGCGTACTTCCAGATGACGAGTCCCGACAACAAGCTACGCGTCATCTGCCCCCACAGCGAGGGTACCCAGGACCAGTACCACTGCACCGAGACCCCCAACAATCTAGACGTCTGGCGCTCCGCCCTGTTCATCGGCGCGCTGCTCACCAGTCCGCAGGTTCGCGTGTTGGGCGTGGACGGCCGAGCCGGCCCGCTGATCGAGGCCGCGATGGACCAGCTCTGTTCCGACGGCTGGCTGCCGCAGAGCGCCTGCATGGCGAAGAACCAGAAGCTCGCCTATGAGGTGACCGATGGCGGCGCCGGCTGGTACCACTTTCACCACCATCACTTCCACATCAGCTTCAACGGCACGACTCAGACGCTGGCTCCGATCTCACTCGGTGACGGTCCGCTAACGCTTGAGGAACGCCTCATCCGCGCGCGGGCGCTGGGCGTCCGCGGCGACGGCCACGGCCACGGCATCGTAGCGCCGCCGCTGCAGTCGTTCGTGCCGCGTTCCCGCTGAACCGAAACGCAAAATCCCGCGGGCGGTCCGGATCTACGGGGCGCCCGCACGCGGTTTGTACGCGTAATCACAGCATTGCTGGCGGTTCTCGTGCCCACAGGCCGGCGACGGGGTAAAAAGCCTGTATGCGTGCATGGACGATCCTAGGTCTACTAGCTGTCATCGGTTGCTCCGACTCCACGACGGAGGCGACGGATCAGCCCGAGCCTGGACCGGTCGAACTCAGCGCTGAATGCGAAGCCAAGATCGGCGAGTGTCTGATCAACCAGCAGACCTGCGTCGAAGCGGACGGCAAACCTCAGTGCACTGCGTGCCCGCCGAACCAGTACGCCCATCCCGATACGGGTCTGTGTGAAGACATCGGCGGCAAGCAGATGGTCAACGAGTTTCCCGACAACACCACCGAACCCGGCGAGGAGATCCTGGGCGTGTGTCGGAGCTGGACGCTTGGCAATGAGAAGGCGATATGGGTGAACGCCGTCGAGCTTCAACAAAACGAGGCGTCTCATCATTCCAACTGGTTGTTTGCACCGGAAGACCAATTCGACGGTCCGGATGGGTTCTGGAAATGTAGGGACCGGGGTTACAGCCAGCTCAAGGCGGCACTGCTCGGCGGTGTGTTGTATGCGCAGTCAACACAGGCAGAGCGTGAAGTTCAGAAGTTCCCGGACGGCGTCGCGGTGCGCATTCCGCCGCGGTCCCGAATCATCAGCGACGTCCACGTTCTGAACACGACCAAGGACGAGGTGACCGGCAACGCCAAACTAACCCTCTACACGATCGAGGAAGAAAACGTCACCGTGAAGCTTGCGCCGTTTCACCTCACCTACGACGGGCTCGACATTCCGCCTCAGGCGACCTCGCGATTCACCGGCGAGTGCGACCTGCGCGCGGCTTTTGAGGACAACAAGCAGCCCGCGGTCGTGAACGGCGATATCTACTACATCCTGCCGCACACGCACGCTCTCGGTTCGAGATTCTTTACGGATATCATGGGCGGTCCAGACGACGGCCAGCGGCTCATCGATATATCGGGCTTCAACAGCGAGGCGCGCGGGCGATCGTACAACCCGCCGGTCAAGGTACGGGACGCCACCGGATTCCGGTTCGGCTGTGAGTTCGACAACCCTCGAACCGAACGGGTCGGCTGGGGCTTCGGCGACCAGGAGATGTGCGAGCTGCTCGGCTTCTGGGCGTCGCCGCTCGCGTTCGAGAGCCGTGTTGAACAAGCCGTCGACCAAGGCAAAGACGGTTCGGTGCATCTGTACGATGGCGACGGCGAGTGTTCGACGATCGCGTTTCCGTTCGCCCAGGACAAATAGGCTTCGGTGCGCCTCGTCAGCTCACTGGCGGCGTGCTTGGCGCTGGCACTCGTAGGGGCGTGCGACACCGGGCGGACGTTCCGAAAGACCGGCCCCATCGGTGCCGCGTGCGACCGCAACGCCGATTGTGACGAGGAGCTGTTCTGCCTGTCTGCGCGCGGCGTGGCGATCGCTGCGGGAGGCCCGCCGGGGGGATATTGCACCCGGTCGTGCACGAACAATCCCGCCATTTGCAATCGGTTTGGTGCGGATACGGGCTGCTACCTGACGCCTGACGGAACGAGCTTCTGCTTCCGCGGCTGCGAGAGCGGATCGCCCCGCGACTCGAAGTGCCTGGGGCGCGACGATGTCGCTTGCTCGCTGCTGTCTTTGGATCCGCTCATCCGCGCTTGCGTGCCCATGTGCAACACCAACGCGGACTGCCCGGGTCGGTTCTGCAACCCCCAAACCGGCGTGTGCACAGATCAGCCGAGAGTTGGCGCGCCGGACGGAGTCGCGTGCGACGCAAGCCTGGATGGTGATCCGAACTTCTGCCAAGGCCTGTGCTTCAGCGTGAACGCCGGCCCGTTGGGTGGCGTTTGCGCTGGTTCGTGCACGGTGGGAGTGCCCGAGTGCGGCGTGAACGGTATTTGCCTACCGGACCCGATTTCCGGCGACGGCGATTCCGGCGCTTGCTTCCCGCGCTGCGACTGCGCGACGCCGTGTGCGCCACCACTGGTATGCGAACAGCTGGGGCCAAGCTCAGGCCGATGCATCGACCCAGCCATCGCGTCCCAGGTCCTGGCGTGCGGCTAGTCGCCAGGCGCTGCAGGCGGCTTTAAGAAGCGCCCGACGTCGTCTTCGGGAGTGCGCACGGCCTGCGGCTTGTCACCGCACAGCGTTTCGGACAACTGCGCCTCGCCGCACTCGGGCAGTCGCCCTAGCACCCGCACCCTCGCTTTTCCGTCGCAATACTCTGGGTAGTCCGTGACGTTGCGCTGAGCGACCAGCGTGCCGTCCTCGGCAAACCACCGAAGCTCGTGCCGATGGATGTCACCGTTGAAGTCAAATCCACGAAACTCCCCGCATGAGCTGACGCTGGCGCTTTCGCAGGTGACAATGCGGCCTTGCTTGCGAGCGAGTGCTTCCTTGAACCCGGCCAGGTTCGCGTCGTACTTCACGCAATCGCCCGTCGCCGTACAGGTTAGCGGGGCGAAGCACACGCACGCCTCGCCATTGCATACGACTGTGCGATCGTCACTCAGCTCTTCAGTGCGCTCAGCCGCGGCTCGAAAGCGTTTGATGACAGCGTTTGGGTCCGGACCCTTCGCGACCGGTGGCGTCGCGCTTGGAGCCGCGGACGGCAGCGGCGCGGCGGACGGCGCCGTGGACGTGTCCGCTACTCGCGGCGTAGGTGGTGTCGCCCGTGGCGGGGGCGTTTCCGAACAGGCCGCCGCCGCCGCCGCCACCAGAACCAGGCCGATCGGTACAACTCGCACGTGGCGTGCGTAGCATGGAAGGCACTGCGTGCCTGCGGTAGGGTGCCGGCGATGGCCGAGGCGGACGCTCAGGTAGCCGCGGCGAGCGCGGATGAGCCGAGCGCGGCTGGCACGAGCAGCGGCTGGGGGCTGCCCGCGCTGCTGGTTGCTGCCGTCGTCGGCGCGTTCGCCGATCTGCTCATCGTGGGCCGCGCGCTCCGCGTGGAGACGCCCCTCAACGTGGCGCTCGGGGTGTTGCTGACTGGGTCGGTGTGGATCGTCAGCGTTGCTGCCGCGCAATGGCTGTTCTCGCTGGTCCCGCGTGTGCTGGGGGACATGGCTTGGCTCAAGGCCGCAACACCGGCTGGGCTGTTGGCGGGCTTCGCTGGCTCCGGCATGGGCGTAGCCGGCCTGTATGGATGGCTATGGTATCTGGTCACCTACCGCCATGGGGCCGGCCTGATAGCGGCGGCGGGCGTGCTCGGCGCGGTGGTGCTCGGGCTCGTCGCTGCAGGACTGTTTGTGGCACTGAGGCGTCAGCTGGGTCGTCTCGATCTGTCCGGGCGAGGCCTCACCGCGCCGCGGGTTCTGAAGGTGGGGGCGGCCTTGATCGCTGGCGGCATGGTCGTCGCCTCGGTTGTCCTGTGGCGCGTGCTGCTCAGCACCGGAGCGGTGGGCTGGATTCCTGTCGCGGCGGCGGCCGCTTGCGGCTTTCTGGTCAACCGCAAGCGGACACGCCGGCGCGTCGCCGCCAGACGTGTTGTGGTCCTGAGTGCCTTGGTAGTTGCCGGTGTGTGCATCCCGGTCGGTCGAGCGAGCGCCATCGGGCTTGCAACAGGCGTCGCCAAGTGGCCGCTCGTCGCGGTGATCCAACTATCCGACTTCGACCGCGACGGGACGCCCTGGCTTCCCAAGGCGGCGGACTGCGCTCCGTTTTCCAAGGATCGTCATCCAGCCGCCCGTGAGATCCCCCATAACGGAATCGACGAAGACTGCGACGGTAGCGACGAGGCGCCGGTCTTCAAGCGGCCCGAGCAGCGGCCGTTTAAGCCGCGAGTGCCGCGTCCGGATCTGCTCCTGATCACGTTCGACGCGACGCGCGCCGACCACATGGGCTTCATGGGCTATCGACGGAAGCTCACGCCGAACCTCGACCGGCTGACAAAGCGCGGCGTGGTGTTTCGACGCGCGTTCAGTCAGGACTCGGGAACCGGTCCGAGCTTCTGGTCGCTGATGGCGGGCAAGACGCCGTTCCAGGTCGCGCTCGAGCAGGCGGGTCGGTTTCCACCTCAGTTCGCCGCGTCCGAGCGACTGCTGGCGGAAGAGCTCACGCGGCTGGGCTACTCAACCCATGCGCTGCTGTGCGGCTACGTTTTCGCCGGGCACTGGAACATCCGGCGTGGCTTCGACTCGTATCGCGAGGTGTGCGGCAAACGGACGCGCGACGAAGCGCAGGTGGTGGCGAACGAAGCGTCCGTGAAGGTTCGGTCGCTGGCCAAGGGTGGGCCGTTTTTCTTGTGGGTGCATTTTTACGATCCGCATCACCCGTATCAGAGCCACCCGGAGCTGAAGCTCGGCACCGCTCGCATCGATAGATACGATGAGGAAATTAAGTTCACGGACGCACATTTTGGACGACTGCTAGCTCAGATCGATGGCGCCCTCGCCAAGCGGCCACACTACATCGCGTTTACGGCGGACCACGGCGAGAACTTCGACGAGCACGGCCGGGACCAACACGCCCGGACGCTGTACCGTGAGGTGACCCATGTTCCCCTCGTGATCGCCGGCGCAGACGTCGTTCCCACCATGGTCGACGTTCCCGTGGCGATGGCGGACATCAATCCGACGTTTCTGCAGCTCGCGGGTGGGGACCGCACGCCAGCATCCACGATGCTCAGCCTCGCCCCGGCGCTGTTCGGCGCCCCGCTCGATCCGACGCGGGTGGTGTTTCAAGAGAACTCCTGGTCACGCCCACGTCGCCATCAGAAGGCGGCGATCTCGGGTCGGTACCACTTGATCGTCGACCAGTCTCTCGGCACTCAAGAGCTGTACGATCTCGAATCGGACTTCGGGCAGCGGCGCAATCTGATCGGCACCGGGCTGAGCGCGGAGACGCGCCTGGCCAAGGCGATGCGGGCGTTTCTCACCACGACGAAGCTTCCGCCAGAGCTGCGTTGAGGCTACCTTTCGGCTCGGCGCTTCGCTGTCGAATCCGCTGAGTCCGACCCGCTCACGGTGAGCTGAGTTCCTGGTGTAGGCTCCTGCCCGATGTCGGAGCCGCCCGTCAGCCAAACGCCGCCGAGCGTGGCGCAGCAGCCGCGCACCGCGTGGTCACAGGTGGGGTTCGGCGTGCACGTGGTGACCGCCTTCGCGAGTCTGTTTTGGCTGGGGGAACACGTCTTGCTCGTCGCGTCGACCACACCCAGCAAGCCGGGCTTTTACCTATGGGGAATGGCGACCGGGCTGTTTCTGGTCCTGTTGATCGCCGGCGTCGCGGGTCTGCTCGTTGGACTCGTCTGGGCGGTATCGATCCGCGATCGCGGCTCGTTGGAGGTACTTCGCCTAGGTCGGGACCGTTTGGCTGACTGGCTCGCCGAAGGCGAAACGGACGCGCACGCCGAGCGACTGGCGAGGGCACTGGCTTGGCTGTTGCCGATCGCGATGGCGGCGGTGGCGATGTGGTTCGCTTCCCGAACGACGGCGATCGCCGTACGGCGCTCAGCCAACGTGGCGTGGGTCGTTGCGAGCCTTGGTATCGCGCAGTTCGCGCTGGTTCTCCTGTTGAGAACGTTCTGCTACCGGCTTTCGGCCAAAGCGATCGGCTGGGTGCGTCGTGTCCCGGTGTTGCGCGCGGTGGTTGAGCACACGTGGATCGCCGGCTTGGTAACCGCCGGCGCGGGGCTGACCGCAATCGCCGTCGTCGGTTACGTGGCGCGCGCCACGCTGGCGTCGCTGCCGTGGCGGCAGGTGCTGTTGGCGTGGTGGGCCGGCAACGTGGCGCTCCTGATCGGGGTGTTGATGGAGCGGCCATCGCGCTCCCGCGTGCTGAGCGTGGTGCGACGGGTCGCGTGGTACGTGGTCGTCGTTGGGCTCGGCGTCGTCGGGTACTTCTCGCCAGCGGCGACCGGTGACCTGCGCATCGCCGTGCGCAAGCCGTACTCGTCGTCGGGTGCCCTCGATCTCGTGCGACGTCTGACCGATCTGGATGGCGACGGCGTCATCTCGGGCTTTGGCGACGGTGATTGTGCGCCGCTGGATCCGACGCGATTTCGGGGCGCCGTCGAGATCGCCGGCAACGGCGTCGACGAGAACTGCGACGGCAAGGACTTGAAAGTGGCGTCGTACTTGGCGTGGGGTAAGGCGGACTACGCGTTCAAGCCGCGCCCGTCGGCCCAGCCGCCGATCGTCCTCATCACGGTGGACGCGCTGGCGGCGCGGCACCTGCAGCCTTGGGGCGCGAAGCGCAACGCCGCGCCCAAGCTCAACGCGTGGTTCGAGAAATCAGTCGTGTTCGAGCACTGTTTCGGCCAGGGCCCATCGACTCGACTGTCGATGCCGGCGCTATTCACGTCGAGATACGATACGGAAATCCGCCGTAAGAATCAACGGCGCATCCCGCTCACGCTCGTGGACAAGGGCAACTATACGATCGCCGAGTACCTTCGCGATGCGGGTTACGAGACGCGCGGCGTTGTGTCCGATGTGCGACTCGGCAATGGACGTTGGCGCGGCATCGGCCAGGGTTTCAAGTCGGTCGACATGTCACCGATCAAGCAACGCGGACACAATTCGCCAGCGGTCACCGACAGCGCGCTCGGCATTATCCGAGAGCCACGCGACGCCCCTCTTTTTCTGTGGGTGCACTACTTCGACGTCCACCCGCCGCTCACGCGCGCCAAGAACGCGCCGAATTATGGCCCGACTCAGCGGGACATCTACGACGGTGAGCTTCACGGGATGGACGCCGAGATAGGCCGTCTGCTGGATGCCATCGAATCAGAGCTCAAGTCCGAAGCGCTCGTCATCTTCACCGCCGATCATGGATATGGCTTCGACAAACCGCGACACAGCCTGAAGGGCTACGGCTACGATCTGAACACGATCACACTGCACGTGCCGCTGGCCATCCACGGTAAGTGGTTCAAGCCGCGCAGCGTCGAGACGCTGGTGAGTCTGATGGATGTGTTTCCGACGATCAGCAATATAGTCCCCGGGACACGCCCGCACAAGTTTCGCGGCTACTCGTTGATCCCCGAGATCACCGGTCAGGGCGCGCCGCGACCACAGATGCTCTATCATTTATTTTATCTTGCAGAAAAAATTCGGCGCAACAGCGAGCCGCTGGCGCGTGTTGGCGTGCGCAGCGCGGAATTCAACCTAGAGCTCGATCGCGTAGACGGCGTTGTCCAAGCGTGGCGATGGCAGGACGATTACGAAGAGCGCGACAACGTCTGGGATTCGGAAGGTGAGAACACGCGGGCGCTGACGCAGATGAAGGACCTGGCCGACAGCTTCGCGATCGAGTTTTCGAAGAAGCGCAAAGGGTCCAAGATGAAGTCCAAGTAGCGGGCGTCTCGTCGCCGTCGAACCGAAGGCGCGCCTCGCCCTGGCCTCAGGGGGCGCTAATTCGCCGCGCCGGAAGCACCCGCGTGTCGCGTGTTTTGGCGTGATGTATACGAGCGTCATGGCCACCGATCTCGCGCCCCGTACGTCGCGCATGCGCGGCGTTGCCGTGCGGGCGACGGTCTCGGTCGCGCTCGGTTGTGTGAGCAGCGCGCCTTGGGTGGTCTGGGAGATCCGTCGCCTGACGAGCACCGTGTCATTCGGACAAGCGGCGCGCATCGCGTTCGGCGCAGTGGTCGTCGCCGTTGCGTTGGCGCTACCCGCGGTGGTGGTCTTGGCAGCTATGTGGGAATCGTCTCTCGCATCTCGTCTCCGGGGCAGCTATCGCGAGCGCCCGGTCGAGACGGCTGGAGCCGCTTTGGTGGTGACGGTCAGCGCGTCGATAGCGTGCGCGATGGTGTTTCTGATCAGCACGCGAACACGCACGTCGTCCGACGTAACCGGGTTGATGTTGGCAGTCGTCGTCGCCGCTTACGTCTGCCTGATTCTGGTCGTGGAGCGTCCGCTGCGCGCGTTGCTGGTACGTGGGATCGGCGCCATGCCGGACCGAATGCGCGCGCCTGCGGTGACGCTCGCCCTGTCGTTGCTCCTCGCCGTGGGTGCGTGCATCGGACTTGGGGTCGGCGCGTCCTCGGTTGTGTACGCCTTGGAGCTCGATCGGCTGTGGATGGTGTGCGTGATGTGGGCCGTGATGGCGCTGGCGACGCTGCTACGGCCGAGGCGCCGCGGGCTGGTGTTTGCAGCGGCCGGGGTTGCCGCGACGCTGACGATGCTGAGCGGCGTCCTGCTCGCGTTGGGCGTCGAGCCGCGGACGGTCGACGCGCTGCGGCGACGCGCGCCGGTGACGTCGATGCTGCGAGGCGTGGTGGCGACGCGCGTGCAGAGCTCCGCGGGTCATCGCAATCGGTGGTCGTGCGTGCCGGGTGAACCGCTGCCGACGCCCGGGACGATCGGTAGTCCGGATCGCAACGTCGATATCATCCTGTTCACGGTCGATGCGCTGCGCTTCGATGCCACGAACCTGGTCAAGCGCAAACGCAAGACCATGCCCGAGCTCGCCCGGCACGCGTCGGGCGCGGCGGTGTTCAGCGCCTACACGCCGGCGACGTCGACCCGGCAGTCGTTTCGCGCGTTGTTCACCGGGCTGTATCCGTCGCTGACGGATCCGCCCAAGGCGCGTCGCTGGGCAACGGCGATCCCGAAGGGCTTTCCGACCCTCGCGCGTTATCTGCAGAAGGCGAACTACCGAACGGTCACCGTGCAGCCACGCAAAGTTTTTTTCTCCCGAGAAAGCGGAGCGCTGGCTGGCTTCGACGAAGTCGATCTAAGTCGTACGAAGTATCACCGCAAACAGCGCCACTCCGCCGACGCGCTGGTGGACGGGATCGTGAGTCATCTTTCCGATCCCGAGCGGGACAAACGCCCGATGTTCATCTGGGCCCACGCGCTCGAGCCGCACCAGCCGTATCTAACCGGGCCGCGGCCAAAGTTCGGCAAGCGTGGACGCCAAGGCTACGACTCCGCGGTGCGCTTCGTCGACGGAGAGCTCGACCGCCTGCTCCGTTTTGCGCGCAGTCCGTCGCGGCGCGGCAAGACCGTCATCATCGTCACGTCCGATCACGGCCAAGCGTTCGGCGAGCACAGCAACCGCAACCACGGCGCGACCACCTACGAAGAGGAGGTGCGCGTTCCGCTGTTGTTTTGGGGACCGGGCGTCCGCGCGCGTCGCAACAAGACGGCCGTCTCGACCCTCGACCTGGTGCCGACGATCCTGGACTACCTGGGCCTCGACGTACCCGAAGCGTACTGCGGGCGTTCCTTGTGGCCGAGCCTGCAGGCGGGGAAGGAGCCGGAAGAGACGCCGATCTACGTGGAGCAGCTCGCCGACGCGTCGCAGAAACACTTCGCCATCGCGTACGTCGAAGACGGCGTGAAGCTCGTGCACTTTCCGAAGACCGGAACTTCCGAGGTGTACAACCTACGCAAGGATCCTAAGGAGCAGCAGGATCTGGCTCAGAGCGATCCGGAACTGCTGAAGAAGATGACCGAAGCGCTGCGCGCGCGGTATCGAACCGTGGGGATGGACCCGCAGTACTACAAGCTGTGAGTGGCGGTCCCGAGCGCTTGGCGTTGCGCGAAGGTGGCGTAGAATGCATGGGAAACGTGCCTTTCATCCGAACGCTCTCCGTCCCGTTGGTCGTGCTGCTGCTCACGGCCTGTGTGGGCTCGAAGTCGGACGATTCTCCAACAGGAAAAGGATCCGTCGAGGCAGGAGTCGATGCTTCGGGTGGAAGCGCCGGGACCGGGACGGCAGGTGCCGCAGGGAGCGGCGGGTCCGCCGTCGGTGGCTCTGGCGGTTCTGATTCCGGCGTTTCGGATTGCTCGAACGAGCGGGCCGCACTCCTCGCCGAGGTCAGTCAACACACCAGCTGCTCGGTGCCTGAAGATTGTCAGGTCGTTTACGCTGGCTGCTTGCCGGAGGTGTGGGTCGATTGCAGCTCAGCGATCTACCGCAATCAGTCC
>JAUIKB010000953.1 GCA_030430975.1 Polyangia bacterium | reverse complement strand
GCCAGGTCCGGGTCGCGCTGACGCGGGTGCTGTCCATCACGCTGTGGCACCATTTCGCGTACCTCGTTGTCGGTTTAGCGCTGCTCGGCTTCGGCGTTGCTGGTTCTTGGCTCACGTCCCGAGGAGGAGCCGTGCTCGACGACGACGGGGGGGTGCACCGCACGCTCGCCAGGCGCGCTCGCACCCTCGGCTGGGTATCTCTAGTCGCGGTGCTGTTGGCCCTCAGCATGCGCACGAATCCGCTCGAGCTGTTTCGGAGTATTAGCTCGCCTGTCACGTTGGCTGCGGTTGTCGTGCTGTGCACGGTACCGTTCCTCGGTTCAGGCGTGGTGATTGGGACTGCGCTTTCGGCTTGGTCGAAAGACGCTGGAAAGGTTTACGCGGCCGACCTAGTCGGCGGGGGCGTCGCGGGCGCAAGCTGCGTGTTGCTGATTCCGGTGTTCGGCGGGCTCGGGCTCTTAGGTCTGGCGACGGTGCTGCTCGCGGCCTCCGCTGTGCTGTTTGGCTGGCGGACGTCCGAGCGAAAGCGCTCTGCGCTCGTGACCGGTTTGATGGCGCTGGCCTGTCTCGGTCTGATGCGAGACGAGGATGCGTGGATCGTTCCAGCGCCGACCAAGGAACTCACGCTGTTTCATCGTCCGGAAGTTGGGGTGCGGGTAATCGAACATCGCGCCTGGACGCCGCATGGACGCATCGACGTCGCCAAGAAACTGATGGCGCCGCCGCTGGTCGCCGGGGAGGTGAAGGTCGCTCCGGGTTTGTGGCCGGTGCACATGGTGACGCAGGACGGTGCGGCGCCGACGACGATCCACGGGTATCGGTCCGATCCGGCCGAACTGAACTTCCTTTACAATTCGAGCACCAGCGCGGTTTGGGAGCTGCGCGGCGCGGCGTTCGGGCCGTCCGAAGCTCACGTCAAGCCAGGGCCGAATGTCCTGGTGATCGGCGTGGGCGGGGGCGTCGACATTATGAATGCGTTGGCGCACGGTGCCGGGCACGTCACCGGCGCCGAGATCAATCCAGAGATTCTAAGGCTCCTGACGACGCGCTACCGTGACTTCGCGGGCGGGGTGGCCGCGCGCGACGACGTCAAGCTCGTCAACGCGGACGGGCGCGCGTTCGTACGTGGAAGTGACAAGCGCTTCGACGTGATTCAGCTAGCGGGGGTGGACACGTTCACGGCGTTGGCGAGCGGAGCGTACTCGCTCGCCGAAGCGTACGTTTATACGCTCGAAGCGTTTGATGACTTTTTCGCTCACCTCACCGATACCGGCTGCTTAAGCGTGTCGCGGCTGATTCTCGACCCGCCGCGCGAGACGCTGCGCTTGGCGGTAACAGCCGACTTCGCGTTGCGGCGCGCCGGCGTGCGCCGGGCGTACCGGCACATCACCGTGCTGCGAGCAGATCTGTGGTCGACGTTAGTAGCGTGTCGGCAACCGATAGATCCCGTAGCCATGCAGCGCATGCGAGCTTTCGCCGCCCGGGGCCAATTTCGCATCGTGTTTGATCCGGAGCGCCCGAAGAAAGATGAATTCACGCGCGCGCTCGTCGGTTCGAAGACTGAACGCTTCGCGTTCTTCGATGCGTATAGGTACCGCGTTCTACCGGCCCGGGATGAGGCGCCGTTTTTCTTCAACTACTTCAGGCTGCGCGACCTCGGACGGGTTCGCAGTATGCACAGCGAAAGCATGTACGGCACGGCGGTTCCGATCGGACACGGCGTGCTTCTGCTGACGCTGTTCGTCACTGTCTTGCTAGGCGCGATCGGTATCCTCAGGCCTCTGCGGCGATTCGAGGGTCTTCGCGGCAGCAGCGCGTTCGGCGTCTACTTCGCGTGTCTGGGGTTCGGGTTTCTGCTCGTAGAGATCGCGCTCATCCAGCGCTTAACGTTCTTCCTTGGTCATCCGACGTACGCGCTCACCGTTGTGCTCAGCGGGCTATTGGTCGCGTCGGGCGTCGGCGCCGCCATGTCGAAGTGGGGATTCAACATCGGCGTACGGCTCTTCGCGCTGATCGCCGTGGTGCTGTTTGGTGCTGCCGCGTTTAGCTACTGGGGCTTGCCGCGGCAGGTGGGCCTCGACTTCAACTCGCGCCTGGGCGTGTCCGTGCTGCTGATCGCACCGCTGGGCGTGGCGCTCGGAATGCCGCTGCCGGCCGGCATCGCCTGCATGAAGGAACGCGGGCTCGCCCAGCTGATACCCTGGGGGTTCGGCGTGAACGCGTTTGCGACGGTGGTCGCATCCGCGGTAACGCCACTGATCGCGTTGTCCGCTGGCTTCTCGGCGCTGTTTTCGATCGCGGCCGGCATCTACGTCGTGGCGGGCGGGGCGCTGTATGCAGCGCGCCGGACGCCGCCTCAGGCTGAGGGCGGGGCTGAGTCTGAGTCCGAGTCCGAGTCCGATTCCGAGTCTGAGTCCGAGTCCGATTCGGAGTCGACTTGAGAGGTTGGCGGCGTGGGGAGGGTAAATACCGAGTCGAACGTCATGAATCCCAGCGCGTAAACGGCCGCCGCGACCAGGATCACCGCGTTGAAGCCCATGTTCATGCTGAGGATCACGGTTCCGATCGAACCGACGACAGTCGCGGATCCGTTGACCGCCCATGCCCACGGTACGAGCGACGGATTGAGTCGCCGCAGTTCCTGGACACCTAAGGCGAACGGGATGCCCAATACGAGTCCGAACGGCGCGACGAGCGCGGCTGCGCTGATCATCCGCGCCGCCGTGGGCAATCCGATCAGCGAGTGCACGATCTGCGGTCCGAGGCCGATCAGCAGACCTCCGAGCACGACGACAGCGACCGGAATCAGGCGAGACCGCTTGTGCTGACCGTCGAACCACTTGGCGCTCAGCATGCTGCCAACGCCGGTAAATATCAGCAGCGAGAAGAGCGTCACCACGATCGAATACAGGGGCTGCCCGAGCAGCAGCGTTAGTTTCTGCAGGAGCGCGATTTCGATCGAAATGAAGCCGATGCCGATGCACGCAAAGAACATCAGCGCACGTTTGATGGGC
>JAUIKB010000952.1 GCA_030430975.1 Polyangia bacterium | reverse complement strand
CGCGCGGCGTCATCGGTTCGGATTCGGACATTCGACCGCTTCTAGCGCAAAGCGCCCCCTGCCTCCAATCGGATGTCGCGATTTTCCCCGAAATCTCCGGGATCTCGCTTGCGGCGACCCGCCCAGTGGCCTAGCAAGCGGACGGATGTACTGGCGCAAGCATGTCGTGGCAGCGCTCGTGGCTGGGATCGGCCTAACGAGCTGTGCTCCTCCCCCCGAGGCCCCGCGAAATCCGCTTCGCTACACGGAAAACGCCAAGCGCGACTACGAGATCGCATTGGACGCCTATTTCGATCACGACTGGGAAACGGCGGTGTTGCTTTTCGCAGAGGTGCGCCGAAAGTACGGCTACAGCCGCTACGCCCGCCTCGCGGAGCTGCGCATCGCCGACGCGGCCTACCGGCAGGACAACCTTGCCGAGGCGATCGCCGGGTACAAGGCGTTCGTTCACGACCACCCCAACGACCCGGAGGTGCCTTACGCGCGATACCGGATCTCCAAGGGGCTTTTCGAGGAGAGCAGCGAGAACTTCATTCTGCCTCCGCTTGAAGAGCGCGATCTGGCGAGCATTCAGGACGCCCGCGTCACGCTCGTCGAGTTCCTGGATGAGTACCCCGGCTACAAGCACGCCCGCGAGATGCGCTACATGCTGGAGGTCACGACCGGCGTCCTCGCCCGCCACGAACTCTACGTGGCACGGTTCTACTTGCGCAAAGACAACTACCAGGCCGCAGTGGCACGGACACGCTACGCGCTAGAGAACTACAAGTCGTCGGGACTCGAAGCCGAAGCCTTGGTGCTGCTCGGTGAGACCTACATGAAGATGAAGAAGCGCAAGACCGCCGGCAAGATCTTCCGCCGCGTCCTCAAGAAGTATCCGCAAAGCGCGTTCACCCTGCCCGCCAAGAACTTCCTTCGACAACTCGCAACTCCTACCCAGCTATAGCCCTCAGGCAGCCGATGACCGATGAACCCGCCCAGCTCGCCACCGTCGCCCCCACGGTGTTGGTCGTCGACGATGAAAAGAACATCCGCCGCACGTTGGAAATGGTGCTCAACGGCGAAGGCTACCAGGTGGTGGCCTGCGCAAACGCCGAGGACGGCCTAGAAGCACTGGGCAACGCCAGTCAGCCGATCGACCTGGCGATCTTCGACCTGAAGCTGCCCAAGATGAGCGGCCTGGAAGCGCTTCAGCAGATCCGCGACGATGAAGCGACCCGCGACCTGCCGGTTATCGTCATCAGCGGGCACGCGACGGTTCACGATGCGGTCGCCGCGATCAAGCTGGGCGCGAGCGACTTCTTCGAAAAGCCGCTCAACCGCGAGCGCGTCCTAGTCAGCGTCCAGAACAGCATTCGCACCGCTCGCCTGAGTCGGACGGTCGAGCAGATGCGCGCCGAGCTCGAGGCACGCTACGAGATGATCGGCACCAGCGATCCGATCCAAAAGCTCTTTCAGGACATCGATAAAGTCGCGCCGACCAAGGCGAGCGTACTGATCACAGGCGAGAGCGGTACCGGTAAAGAGCTCGTCAGCCGAGCCATCCATCGGCTGTCACCACGCAACGAAGAGCCGTTCGTCAAAGTGAACTGCGCTGCGATTCCCCGCGAACTCATCGAGAGTGAACTGTTCGGCCACGAAAAGGGCTCGTTCACTGGCGCTCACGGTCGCAAGCGCGGTTTCTTCGAACAGGCCCACGGCGGCACGCTCTTTCTGGATGAAATCGGCGACATGGACCTCGCAGCGCAGGCGAAAGTGCTCCGCGCGTTGCAGAACGGCGAGATCGTGCGCGTTGGGTCCGAACAGGTCATCAACGTCGACGTCCGTGTGTTAGCGGCCACGAACAAAGAACTCTCAAAAGAGGTTCAAGAAGGGAACTTTCGGGAAGATCTGTACTTCCGGCTGGATGTGTTTCCCATCAAGGTCCCCGCCCTAAGAGACCGGCGTGACGACATCCCGTTGCTGGCGGAGGCATTTGTTGTCGGTTTCTGCAAGGAAAACGGGCTTCGGAACAAGCGCATCGACCCTACGGTGTTCGACACGATCAAACAGCGCAAGTGGCCGGGCAACGTCCGGGAGCTTAAGAACGTCGTCGAGCGCGCCGCGATCCTCTCCAGCGACATTATCACCATCGCCGACTTGCCAGAGGACCCGCACGTCAATCCGTTCGACGACGAGCCAGTCGCGACCGGAAGCGGCGACGGCGTCGTGCTCCGTGCCACGGCCGATGACGGAAGCCGGCTGACGCTGCGTCAATATCGCGAGGTCGCCGAACGCACGTATATCGTCGAGACCCTGAAGGAACTCGAGTGGAACATCTCAAAAGCAGCCGTCGCGTTGGGCGTCGAGCGCACCAACTTGCATAAGAAGATTCGAGCCTACGGCATCAAACGCGGAGACGGGTGACGTCGACGACTCCCAAACGGGGTCGCGGAGCGCTGCAGGGCGAAGGAAGCGTGCAGCCGCGCGTGGTGTCCGGAACCGGCACACCGATTCTGGCCGTACACGGCTTCGGCGGCACGCCGTTGGAGGTCGAGCTGGTCACCGACGTCGCCGACGATCTCAACCGACCAGCGCTCGCGCCGCTGCTACCTGGTCACGGCACGCACGTCAGAGATCTAGCGCCGCTTCGCTTTGGAGACTGGGCGGCGCACGTGGACGCGTCGCTCGACCGAATCGATGAGTCCGGCGGCGGGGCCATCGTCGCAGGCTTGTCTCTCGGTACGCTACTGTCGCTGGATCTCGCGCTGCGCCAGCCAGCCCGCGTCAAAGCGCTCATCCTGATGGCCAACGCCCTTTGGTTAACGTGGCCGTTTCCGACGCTCGCCATGCAGGCCGTAGCGCGGCTGGGGCTGCCGGACTTCTGGGTTCCAAAGTTCGCCTCCGACATCGGTGACCCGGTCACCCGTCAAAACCACCTGACGTACAGCGCCCAGCCGGTTCACGCCGCCGTTAACGTGCTCGAAGAGGCCCAGCGGCTGCGCGCACGCCTCGGTGAGATCACCTGCCCGCTGCTGATTCTGCACGGCGA
>JAUIKB010000951.1 GCA_030430975.1 Polyangia bacterium | reverse complement strand
CCGCGCCAGTCGCGCTCGGCATTCACCGCCGCCCAGGACATGGTGTCGGTGGTGCGGGCTAGCGCCAGCTGGGTTGCGTCGATCCGAATGACGCCGCCGGTCGAGCCGGTTCGTTCGCGCATTCGATTCAGTTCCCTGAGCAGCTGCTGCCCGGCGTCTCCGAACCCCGGCAGCGCGGCGCACCGGTGCGCCAATACGCAACGCAGAATGCCCTCGCCGTCGCCCGTCGCAGACACGGCGCCCACTGCGTCCTCGGCGTAGGTCCCGCAACCGATCAGCGGCGAGTCACCTACCCGACCGGGTTCCTTTCCCACGGTGCCACCTGTGCTGGTTGCGGCGGCCAGGTGCCCTTGAGCGTCCCGAGCCACGGCGCCGACCGTGCCACCCGCCCAACTCTGCGCACGACCTGTCTGCAGCGCCTGCTCGAGCCGACGGCGCGCAGCGGCGGTTACCATCACATCGGCTGGCGCCGGCTCAAGACCTGAGGCTTGGGCAAACGCCGCGGCACCAGCGCCGGCGAACATAGCGTGTCGCCCGTCGTCGAGCACCCGACGCGCCACGGCGATCGGATGCAAGAAAGGCGGTAGCGCACATACGGATCCGACCCGCAGGGTCCGCCCGCACATCAGCGCCGCGTCCAGTTCGAGGTCTCCGAGGCGATTGAGCGATCCGCCCGTGCCAGCGTTGTAGAGCGGATCGGTCTCCAATGTCTCGACCGCCCGCTGAGCGGCGTCGAGGGCGTTGCCTCCGTGACGCAGTACATCGCCCGCGGCGGCAGCGGCGCGCAGACACCCACGGCTGTGTGCGTCGCGTTTTTCCACGGCAACGCGACCGGCGCCGCCGTGGACCAAAACGGTAAATCCGGGACTGTCGGCGACGAAGACTGCCTGTTCGATACTCATCATGAAGCGCTCCATTCAATCCGCCGGTGGCCAACACCTGCGCCTATGCCTAGCGGCAACGCCGCAGCGACGAGCCAAGCCGCCGACACGTGCCCGGCTGCGACCATATGTAGCAAGACGACTCCCAGCGCAGCACTCGCCGCGAGCGTGATCACGCGCCGCACCCGCGATAGCGCCGCCGTCGCCCACGGCGGAGCGACGGCCGCGAGTGGACCGACAAGCAACGCGCTGCCGGTCTTTGACGCCAACTGCTGCGACCCGTCTGCGCCGGCACCCTGAACCAGCATCAAGCCGAGATCCCGGTCGACGCGGACCCCCGCGACTGGCTCCAGTAACGCGGTGCCGGTGATGGTCCACTCGACCTCCGCCACTACCACCGGAAACAGCGCAGCTGTATCCACCCACGGCGTCAACAGACCAAGCGCGCACAACCCTCCCAGCAGCCACCCCGCGACGTGCGCGCCAGCCAGCGATCGCGTCGGCGTTTGGCCGAGCGCCATCAGCGCCGCGGTTTCGCCCCTGAGTTGACGCCGCCTCAGCGTCAGGGCCACGCCGACAGCGCAAGCCAGAGGCCCCAACGCGAGCAGGCGCGCCGCACGGGTGGCGGCGTTGCTACTGGGTTCATCGGTTGCGGCGCTGACCGCTGCAATCAATGCCAGGATCAGCGCTGTCGCGGCGACAGTCTCGAGCGCTAGCCGGCGATCTGCCGCGTTCATGACCCCAGTATCCTCGCCCCCCAGGACTTGGCCAGCTTTTACCCTGGGTGTTACGCGACCTGATGCGTTGGTCACTGCTGTTTCCCCTGGCCCTGCCCTGTTTGGGCGCCTGCTTTGGAGAGAAGGACGAAACGCTCCCAGGTGAGTCGCTCGGCGAATTCCACGTCGTGGCGACCCTGGAGAGCTCGACCTGCGGTCCCGGAGCGATGGGTTCCACGGACGTGTGGGAATTCGACGTCCAGCTTGCCCAGGATGGTGACTACCTTTACGGGATGAACGGCAGCGAAGCGATCGAAGGGTCGCTAGCTTCAGACGGACGGTCCTTTTCTTTCGGCAGTCAGACGCGCGTCCCGGTCGTGCAGGGAACGAAAACAGCGAAGGGATGCACGATCGTCCGCACCGACGCGGCCTCCGGCGCCCTGGACGTGACCGGGGCCGATGTGCCCACATTCACGGGGCGGATCCGCTACGGATACACGGCGGAAAGCGGCTCGGATTGTACGGAACTGTTGGGCACCGAAGGTGGACTGGCTGGGCTTCCGTGCGAAATCGACTACCGGTTGGCCGCCACCCGAACCGCCGAACCCGTCGAGTAGGCCCCCTGGCGCTTGGAGCCTTCAGTGCTAAGCATTGGGTATCGTGCTGCACAGGAACGCGGTTCCAGGAATGATCCTGTCGGGGAGCACCCCGACGGTGCCGCAGCGGGCTGAGGCGCCGATACCCTATCGGCGTCTCCTTCTCGAAAGCACCCCGCGAGAGCCGAGCCAACGCTCGGTTTTCAGGCGATGAGTGATCTCGCTGAACGGGGCTGTCCGGCGTTGCCGGTGGAGGTGAGTAAACATGAAGAATCGTTGTAACCCCAGCCCGGAGGTCGCGCAGAGTTAGCGAGACCAATGCCCCAACCGGTGTAATTCCGGGCATTTAGGGGTCAACACGTCAGGCCGGGTGGCAGCTGTCCACCCGGCCTGTTTTCGTTCATAGCCGTTGTGACGTGGCTTCCATCGTTCTAGGGTCCCGGCGCCGGTCGACCCGGCGGACCTTGTTATGTTGCTGGAATCACTTGCTTCGAACCCCGCTGTCATCAGTTTCCTAGCGTCCTTGGACTCCGTTTCATCGCTCATGTCGAGCGCCGAAGGGTTCTGGGACGGCGAGGTCTTCAAGCGGGACAATTGGACCCGCTACATGAGCGGGATGCGGATCGCGCTCACCATGGGTGGCGCGCTGCTGCTGATGTACGAGTGGCGAGCTCGTAAACTCGGCGAGAAGTTCAAGGAACGCACCCTCAAGCGCTTCGCGATCGTGATGAGCGTCCTGGCGTTCTTCACGTACTTCGACTTCTTTAACCCGAACGTTCGTTACAAGGAGTACTACCACCGCCACGAGTTCTTCCACTATTACCTCGGGTCAAAATACTTTAAG
>JAUIKB010000950.1 GCA_030430975.1 Polyangia bacterium | reverse complement strand
CCCGGACTGCAATCGAGCGGCGATATCGCATTCCTGGAAGGTCGGATGTTGGCAAGCGCGACCTCGGGTGCGGGCAACGACGTGCTCGTAGAGGTCGATTTAGCAACCGCTTCATCGAGAACGATCGGCAGTCTCGGCTTCGACTGTGTTTGGGGGTTGGCCGCGTTCGGCAACACACTGTACGGCTTCACCTGTAACGGTGAAGTACTACGGGTGAACCCGAACACCGCGAGCAGCTCGGTGGCATCGACAGCGAACGTCGCTTTCTGGGGTGCAACGGCGCGTTAGCGTTATCTCCGCTCTCACATTGCTGAACGGTAAAACATGACGATGACGAACAAACCAATCGCCACCGCGAGCGCTGCCTGAACGACGCCCCGCGCCACACTGGGCTCCGCTTCAACCGTCTGACTCGTGGGCGCCGCTCGCCCTCCCCAAACCACCTGCGGCCGGCTTGCCGTTCGGCCAGGGAAGCTCGACCGCGTCGCGTAGTCAAACGCGTCAACGCTGCCGCCGCGCAGCGCCACGACTAGCAAGCCGTCTCGACCCACGACAGCACCTACGAGCGGCGGGGTCTGGTCGGGATACTGGACGTGGGCGCGCACTTGCTCACCCTCAGTCAGTACCGCAGCGCGCTCCGACCACGCGACGCGCAGCTCGCCGGCCGCGTGCACGCCGCATGCGCTCTGGACGGCCGAGCGCGCCTTGGCGACGCGCTCGTCGCGCTCGAGCCGGTTGGCCCGCAGGTCGACACGAAACAATGCGTCGTCTGTCGCCGCCCACAGTTCACCGGCACCACCGAAAATCGCGCGTACGGCGCCATCCACCTCGCCGACGACGCGGGGCTTGCCCGTCTCGTGAGCCGATAGCACGACGCCGTCGACGGTCCCGACAACCAACACCACGTCTGCAAAGCACATTGCGGTCACCCCGGATACACCCAGGCGACGCGTGCCCTTCGGACCAGCGCGCCACACATGACCCGACGACGTCCAAGCACGCTGCTCAGCATCAATGGCCATCCGCTCTGGATTGCGACACTCGACATCAAAGGGTTCGACGAGTCCGTACGGCCCATCGGCAGCATCGGCCGCGGCGGCACCCTGTTCGAAACCGACGGCCACCTGAACACCGTCGGTTGCAAAAGCCGTCGCCGGCGGCTCCAGCTGCAGCAGCTTCGTTCCCGTCTTCGATTCCGTCTCGACCCGAAACGGTGCCGCGCTGCTCGTCCACGCCCGCGTGCAGTCCGCGCCCTCGTAGACGCTCACCACCCCGGCCTCGTGGACCACGACCACGCTGCCAACCGTCACCGGCCACGCCGGTCCCTGAGGCTCCCATGGTTCGGGTGCTGTTTGCTCGCCTTCTTGCCGCTCCGTGCCTGTTGGCAGCGTCGCCAGCTCCGCGTCGTCTCGCTGCGGCCGCGCCGCGTGTAGGACTTCGGTGTCTGACGAGTTGTTCGATGCGAGACCGGGTTCGGGTTCGCTCTCCGACTCGTCCTGATCGGATTCGGATTCCGTCACGGCGCTGCTTATATCACTCCCAGAGCGTGGCCCGCGCGCAGCATGACGACGTTCAGGTGTCCGTCAGCGACGCGTTCGCGCGCGGCGATCAGCGCACCCAGGTCGACGAACCGAAGCGAACGGGGGGCCGCTTCTGCGGACGTTGCTGCCACCGCGTACGGGTGCACGACTTCGGGCGTAACGCCGGCGGACGGGTGGTACCGCTCGCCGAGCGGCCAGCAGCCGGCGATCTCAACACCGTACTCTTTCTGCAGTCGGCTACGTACGAAAGCAAGCGCAGGAGTGATCGACGTCGCGGACTTGGGAATCCGCCAGGCCGGCGCCACCAACATCTGACTGTTTCCGGTGATGCACTGAGCAGCCAACAGATCATCATCGTCAAGCCCGATACAAACCCGCCCGTCGATGCGCGCCAGCACCGCCAACGCGATCGTGTTTGTGGACAACTCACGGGGAATGACCCACTGACGGTCGCTCTTGGCCACGACGCTTCCGTCAGCCGCCACTTCCTCGAACGTCGCGCTACATAGCTCGATAAACCGGGTATCGCCGTCGACGTCGCTGCGCCGATACGCACGCCGGGCCGGCCTCGTCATGAGCTCATCCAAATCCACTCGGTCGAGCGTTGGCGCCGCATCCGGCAGCTTGATCGAATCGTCGCCGATCCAGGCGCCGACAGCAGCCCCGCGCTTTAGCAGCAGGTCATACACGTTGAGCTCAAGGCGCGCGTCGGGCAGCCCACCGACCTGAGCCGCCCGGAGGAGCTGACACGCTTCGATCGCTCGCACGCGACCAGCCGTCGTCCAGCCGGCTTCGCGCTGGACGGGTTCGCTCACCAGCGTGGGCGCTACTTCCACGAATACGGAGCGCACTTCCTCGATGAGTCCGCCCGGTGACGGATAGTAGACGCTCCCCTCGGCGAATCCGCGGATGTCCGAACTGCTAATGCCCGCTCGCTGCTCGAGTGCGCGTTCAACGGTGAGTCCGATCGGCTGGTCGGTGCGCATCGCGCTAAGCGGTTCGGTCACGTAGTGCGCGTTTCGACAACCGGTCAGCGGCTCGGTGCCGCGGGCGTGACTGGCAAGAACGGGACGTGGATAGCTCATCCGAGCCAACACCAGCACGTCGCCATCGACTTCGAACCACGGCACCACGTCCAGCGTCAGGTTAGGACGCCGGACCACCTCCCACACATGAGGACTACCCTCCCGCGTGAATCGCTCTAGCTGCAGAAAGCTCAGCGCTGGCCGCGCACTGGCCTCGCGCATGCGTACCCCCTCGCCTGCGATGACGCGTTCGCCGACGATCACGTAATTCGTCGGGGGAAACTCCAATGCGTCACCCGCCTGAGACCACAACGCGAATCGACCTCGATAGCGATTGGTCACGATCCAAGGATTCCAGATCGGCGTCGACGCGAGAACTCGCAGACCCAGTCGCGCGTATTCCGCTTCGAACCGTTCTTGCGTGAAGTAAGTATACTCCTCTTGAACCTCGGCAACCCAGTCGCGCCGGTAGT
>JAUIKB010000949.1 GCA_030430975.1 Polyangia bacterium | reverse complement strand
CGGCAGCGCCCCGTCGTCGGCCCGCCCCAGCTCGGACTCCAAGACGTCCAGCGCTTGTTCCACGCGGCCCAGGCTCAGACCCGCGGCACCGAAGAAGCCCAGCATGCCGGCGCGTGCCATGGCGATCACGATGTCGGTGGAACCGATGCCGTTGGCCATCGCGCCGGCGACGTACGGAAAGCGCGTGCCGTGCACTTCGCCGAAGCTGCGATCACCGAGCCACTCCGGATACATCGGTGGCAGCGTCGCCATCAGGGGCCAAGCGGGCGCGCCGTTGGCGACGGCCGCAGTCGCTCCGCCCACCGCGACGCCGAGTCGGCCGCTGTGCGGATCGTGGACCACGTGTGTGGTGTCACGAACGCGATGAACGCTGCTCAGCAGCTCGGTTTGGTGGAAAGACGGACGCTCGCCGTTAGCCGTCCAGACGCCGATAGTTTGCATAAAGCTCTCGAGTTTCGGTGTACGGTTGTGCACCGATGCGCAGGGCCGGGACTATGAGCGGCGAATTGGGCTTGGTCAATGCTGGAACGAAGCCGTGACCGAGCCATGACATGCACTGACATTGACCCGCCGCGTCAACGGCGGGCTCGTCTTGAGTGGACGGGTGTCCACCAGTTGTCAACCTGTGAACGCGCGCTCAGGAAGCGGTCCGCCGGCCGGCAACGAAGGGCGAGTTCTACCCGCAGATCTGGCCGAGTTCGCCCTGGGCCTGGTCGAGCGCTAAGCGCAGCAGTTTGACGGCGTGTGCGACGTTGGCGTGCTCCGTCGCGGGCACGTTTCGGAGGATCGCTTCGATCGCTCGCTCGGTGCAGTCCGCCAGTCGTTTGGCTTCAGCCGTACCACGGGGGGTCAGCTCAACACTGAACCGACGTCTGTCGGACGAATCCTGGACGCGCTTGATCCACCCGCGGGTCTGCGCGCCATCGACCAGGCGCGTCATCGCGCCCTTCGTGACCGACATTCGTTCGGCAAGCGAGGAGACGTCCCAATCGCCCTCCAGCAGCGTCTGCAACAATACGCACTGCGGCACGCTGACCGACCCGCAGCACACGGCTTCGCGCTCGAGGTTCGAGAACATCCGGCAGAAGGCGACGACGTCGGGTACCAGCGCCTTTACGGCTTTCTTGCCCATATCGAGTAGCTATACACGGTCTCGGCGTAAGTGCTCACGGCATCCGCGCCGAGCTCCTCGCGAGCCCGCTGGAGCATCGGGTCGGGAGACTCCAGGTCGAACACGCACGCGGCCGGCTTACGGGTGAACTCGACGTCGACGAACCCAGCCGCGGCAAGGTGTTCCAGATATTCTTCTTCGGTCAGCGCGCCGCTGATGCACGCGATCCAGGACGCTTCGCTCTGCACGACCAGCTCTGGCAAGGGCTGCGTCAGCACGATGTCGCTGACGGCGAGTCGACCGCCTGATCTGAGCACGCGGAACGCCTCGCTGAACACCGCCGGCTTGTCCGGGCTCAGATTGATGACGCAGTTCGAAATCACCACGTCGACGGTGTTCGATGTGATGGGCAACGCTTCGATCAAGCCTTCTCGGAACTCAACGGTTTGCGCATAGCCCGCGTTCACGGCGTTCCGGCGCGCCTTGGCCAGCATTTCCGGCGTCATATCGACGCCGATAAACCGTCCGTCGGGACCGAGCTTGGGGGCCGCCAGCAGCGCATCGAAGCCGGCGCCGGAGCCGAGATCGACGACGGTTTCGCCCGGTTTTAACGCTGCGAGGGCGCCGGGATTGCCGCAGCCGACGCCCAAGTTGCCGTCAGCGGCTTCGGAGGCCACCTCCTGATCGGTGTAGCCCATGCGCTGGGCGGTGGTGGCGGCTGAGCCGGCGTCGCAGCAGCTGTCGCTGTGGGTGGCGAGTTCGGCGTAGCCGGATTGAACGACGTGATGGATGGGGTTGCTCTTGGTATTTGGTTGAGTCATGCAACTAAACTGGTTGAGTCATGCAACCATGTCAATGGTTGATTGGCTCAACCATATTTGTAGTCGGGTCCCTCAGCTGCGATTTCGGTCCGTCGACTTGCGCGGTTATGAGTGAGTGCGTACAGATCGAACGGTTCGAGCAGATGTCCTCTCCTACGAAACGATCCGAGCAGAAAGCCCAGACGCGCCGCGACATCCTCGACGCCGCGCTGCGCTTGAGTGCGGGACGAGGTTTTTCGAGTGTCAGCCTGCGGGCGGTTGCGAAGGAGGCCGGCATCGCTCCGAACGCGTTCTATCGCCACTTCAAGGACCTCGACGATCTCGGTATGGCGCTGGTCGACCAGGTCGGCTTGTCGCTCAGGCAGCTGGTGCGTAAGGCGCGGCAGCGAACGATCGAGGCCGGCGAGGGTAGCGTGGTCCGGACGTCGATCCAGACGTTCATGGAGTTCGCCGAGAACGAGGCCGACTTGTTTCGCCTGCTACTCGGCGAGGGCGCTGGTTCGACGCCGGCGTTTCGCAAGGCCATTCACAAGGAAGTCAAGCGCTTCACGGCCGACCTCGTCGAAGACCTGAAGCGTCAGGCCGAGGTGACCAAGCGCCCGATCGCCCATCCGGAGCTAGCCGCCGAGGCGATGGTGACGGTGGCATTTAATCTAGGCGCCGGTGCCATCGATTTACCACGCGAGGAAAAGCTGGCGGTGCTGGAGCGCGTGATTCAGCAAGTGCGCATCATCATGCGCGGGGCGGAAGCGATGGCGGCCGGTTGGGAGCCTTAGGGGGCGGTTAGTAGCCCTGCTCCGGCTTGTCGGGCGTGGGTGCCGGGCTGCGGCAGCTGCCTTGAACGCAGATGCGGTCGCCTTTGCACTGCGTGTCGTACTGGCAGCCCGGCTGAGGTGTCGCCTTCGGCGGAGCGGCGCTTGAGGTAGTCGGGGGCGGCTCCCAATCTGCCGGTGGGCTCGACGTCGGCGTGGCCCCCGTCGGCGGTGGAGCGCCGGGCCTGGCGACGCCAGGGCCGCCCGCTGCGCTGGGCGGCCCCGCGACGCGCTTTAGAACCGTGGCCTTGATCCACTCGCCGTCGCTGTTGGCGATGGCTAGCGCTGCATCCCC
>JAUIKB010000948.1 GCA_030430975.1 Polyangia bacterium | reverse complement strand
AGCACCGCTCCTCGCAGAGTCGCGATTGCTCGCACGGGTCGTTGGGATCGTCGGGTTCGCAGTCAGCGTGCGTGGGCGGGCGCACGCACGCACCCTCCTCCGGTTCACAGCCGCGACAGTCCTGCAGCGGGGCTGCCGGGTCGTCGTTGGGTGCGGCACGTTTCGGAAGCGGTGCTTTTGAGTCGGAGGATTCCGCCCCGGTCGCATCGACATCGATGGGGTCCGTATCGGCCGGCGTGCCCGTCTGGGGCGTCGGTTGCGCACCAGCCGACGTACAACCGCCTGTCGCCAGCAGAACCGTTGCCAACGAAACCGACCAAAGCGCCCGAGTCGCGAACCACGGTATGGCCATCGCCGTACGGTAGCCTTAGTAACAGGGCGCGTCGATGCCACGAGAACAACGCACGTTTTGCCGGATCTGCGAGGCCCACTGCGGGCTGATCGCTCAAGTGGATGGCGATCAGATCGTGCGGATCCGACCCGACCGTGACCACCCTGTCTCGAAGGGCTACACGTGCCTCAAGGGGGTCGGCGCGGGCGAGATTCACCACGACCCGGCGCGTGTGAACCATCCGCTCAAGCGGGTCGGCGACCGGTTCGAGGAAGTCAGCTGGCAGACGGCGATCGACGGCATCGGCGAGACCTTGCGCCGAGTCATCGCGACGCATGGCCCGCGTTCCGTGGCGATGTATCGGGGCAATCCGTCCTTCTTCAGCTTTCAGCACGTGCTGTACGCGAGCGCCTTCATGGAGGCGCTTGGCTCCCCGAATCTGTACACGTCGGTGTCCGTCGACTCGAACCCTAAATTCTTCGTGGCAACGGAGATGTTCGGGCAATCCCTTGTCCAACCTGTCCCCGACGTTGGGCACTGCGAGCTGTTTATTTGTTTGGGTTCCAATCCGCTCGTCAGCCAGATGTCCATCGTATCGTTGCCGAACGCCCTCGGACGACTGCAAGAGGTCGTTTCGCGCGGTGGCCGGGTCGTTACGATCGACCCGCGGCGTACTGAAACCGCGCGCCGCGTAGGCGAGCACCTGTTCATCCGTCCGGGCACGGACGTGTACCTTCTGCTAGCGATGCTGCACGTCATCGCCGACGACGGCCTCGATTCGGCGCCGCTCGGGTTAGTCGCTAACGGGGTCGACGAGTTCCTCGACATCGCGAAACCGTGGACGCCCGCCCGCGTCGCGCCGCTCACGGGCGTGCGCGCGGAGACGATTAACGAGCTCGCCCGCTCGTTTCGCGACGCACGTGGAGCGTGCCTGTACATGTCGACCGGTCTCAACATGGGACCCTTCGGTTCGCTCTGCTACTGGCTGATTCAAGGCTTGAGTCTCGTGTGCGGACAGCTCGACCGACGTGGCGGACTGCTCGTCCCCGAGGGTGCGTTCGATCTGGTGGGCCTGTACCAACAGCTCGAAACGCCAGAGGTCTCGCAGCGCAAGACGCTCGTGAGCGAATTTCCGGCGGTGTCGGGAGCGTTCCCGATCGCGGCACTCGCCGAGGAGATCGAAACCGACCATCCCGAGCGGGTGCGGGCGCTGATCGTGTCGAGCGGCAACCCGCTGCACTCGGTCCCCGGGGCGGACCTATCGAAGGCGTTCGACCGCCTCGAGCTGCGGGTCGCGATCGACCTGTACCTATCCGAAACGGCGCAGCGTTGTGACTGGGTGCTGCCCGCAACCGACATGCTCGAGCACGCTGACTTTCCCCTGGGGTGGATGCTGCTGCATGAGCGCCCGTATGCTCAGTTCACAGAAGCTGTCGTCCCGCCGAAGTTCGAGCGTCGCGACGAGTGGCGCATCTTCAGCGACTTAGCGATCGCCTGCGGATTGCCGGCGTTTGGTCCGACGGTTTGTAACTTGCCGCCGCGCTTGAACCGCATGCTCAAATGGCTCCCCGGGTCGCTCGAGTTCCGACCCGAGCACCTGCTGGCGCTACTGCTCAAGATGGGCGGAAAGACCAGCCTCGCGGAACTTCGGGCTAAGCCTTCGGGCGTGCTGCTCCCACCGAACCGCCCCGCCACGTTCCTCGGCAAGCGCGTACCAACCGCCGACGGACGAGTGCAGCTGGTACCTCCGAAGCTCGTGGCCGACCTCGCGCGAGCGGAGCGCTACGCGCAGCGTCCGCGGGATAGAGACGCCCTACAGTTGATCGGACTTCGGGAACGCAAAACGCACAACAGCTGGTTCCACAACCACCCGAGGGTGAAGCAGCCGTCGGGCAATGTGGCGCGCATGCACCCTGCCGACGCCGCCCGGCGCGGCATCAGCGACGGGAGTGACATCGAGGTATGCGCAGCCACCACTGAACCGCATAGGATCGAAGACGGACCGCAGCCTGCGCGCCTACCGGTGAAACTCACCGACGAGCTGTGTGAAGGCGTCATCGCCGTACCCCACGGTTGGGGACATGCCGGTTCCGGAAATCAGCGCGCGCGTCGATTGGGTGGCGCCAACTACAATCGCGCCATCCCGGGCGGCAGTTCCAACGCTGAACCACTCAGTGGCCAGGCGATCATCGTCGCTCACGACGTGCTGGTGCGACCGGTTCGCGCATCGACCGAAATCTAATAAGAGCCCTCCATGACGAAAACCTCAGACGTCCAACACCAGACCAGCGAACGCGGCGGCGAGTTCACAATCCAGCGCGATGCGGAGCGCGTGGCGGACATGACCTATCGCACGACGGCGCCCTCGACCATCGTCATCGACCACACGTTCGTGGACCCGTCGCTGCGCGGCACCGGCGCCGGCATGAAGCTGATGAACACGCTGGTCCGTTGGGCGCGCGATAACAACATTCGAGTCCAAGCCACGTGTTCGTACGCGCTCGCCATGTTTGAGAAGCATGAGGGGCTACGCGACGTCTACTCACCGTAGCGCTGGTACGCACCTGAGCGACCGTGGCAAACCCGGACAGCGCCAGCGGCCGCCTTGGGGCAGAACGCTGCGATGAGGCAAATTGCCACTGCCGATCGCCACTCACTTCGCACGTCACGTGAGCGCACCAGTTGCTAGTTCAACGTAACGCTGGCGTGGCGTGCCGAGTCG
>JAUIKB010000947.1 GCA_030430975.1 Polyangia bacterium | reverse complement strand
CCAGGCTACCGGATCCGAGTGTGTTCCGGAATGTACTGGCATCTGGCACCGTCGCGTGCCAGCGCTGGAAACGGCGGGATAGGCGTGGATCTGAACCAATCGCTCCCTCCCGAACCGCCACCGATCAGTCAGCCGCCCCCCGCGCGGTCCACAGGCGTCACGGCGATCGTTCTCGCGCTGGTCGGGCTGGTGCTGTTCAGCGCTTGCATGGCGTGGCACAGCTGGTGGGTCTCGCCGCAGATTCATCCGCCGGGATGGTCGATCCTGCTTCGAAAGGCGCTGCTCGCCGCATCGGGGATGGTCGTGGCCAGCGCGATGGTTGTCGCCCTCACCGGCATCCGCCAGGCGCGCGCGATCAACGCAGTCGCACTCGCGCTCTGCACGGCGTGGGGCGTGAGCTTTGGCTTGTTCTGGTTGGGGCGCTGAGCAGCGCCATCGGCTAGCGCTGCAGGGGTGCTCCGGCGCCGGCCAGAATCGAGCGAATCGACCAGTCGAGCAGGTCGGCTGGCACGCCGTCCGGGTCGGTAGCCGCCTGCACGCCCAACCCGAGCGCTACCGCCCAAGCCGCCCGCGCCACGCCGACGGCTTCCTGTTTCCCTTCGACGCCGAGGTCGTCGAACGACGCCGCGATCATTTCAGACATCGTCCGCAGTAACGTGCGGTCGCGGTCCACGAGTCGCTCTAGGGCTTCTGGATGCCTCACGGCGTACAGCCGAAACTCCATGCTGAGCAAGACGTAGTCGGTGTCGTCTCGCATGACGCTGCCGACCTGTTCAAACATCACCTGAAGTCGCTCTCGAGGTGGCGCTTCGTTCACCGCTTCTAAGATCCTACGCAGGATACGCTGAACGTGACGTTCGGTGACCTCGAGAAACAGCTCGTCCTTGCTTCCGAAGTTGGAGTACACGGCGCCTTTTGTGTACCCTGCCGCGTCGGCGATCTCGTCGAGCGAAGTAGCGTGGTAGCCGCGCCGGCTAAAGACCGTGGTAGCCGCGTCTACCAGATCCTCCCGCGTTTTCGCGCGACGCTCTTGCCGCGTCAGGCGCTTGCGCCGCACCGGCGCACTGCCGGAGTCCTCCGCAGTGATGCCCTCGCTGAGCCTGGTGGCTGGACCTTCGGTGTCTCCCATAGACGTTCCGTGTCGTCCTATGGAGGGTACGCCCTGCGACGGCGATTCTCAAGAACCGTCCGTCTTTGAATTCTCCGTGGCATCCGTAGCGGGGAAGAAGCGTCTATTTCTACTGGCTTTGGAGGTCATTGCGTCGGATTTGGCGGCAGTGGGGGCCGTCCGCTTGAAGTTGCGCGCCTCCGAGCGGTGGTGTGATCCCCCGAAACGATTCGGGTCGGAACCTGGTTTCGCAGGTCGGGCGCCCACCCGACGGCCGTCGCCTTGCGCGACGAAGCCCATCGGCGGTCGTTTGGGCGATCGGTGATGGCGTGCTCATGGACAATCGTTGGACCGTGCGGCGAAGGCTGGCGCTATTCGAGCGATTGGCCTAGGTGTTGTTGGCGAGGCCGCTCGAACGTCCGTATCGGGCCGCCCCTTGAGCTATGAAACTGACTCCTGCCGATTTTCGAGACGTGCTCGGGCGTTTTGCGACCGGCGTCACCGTGGTCAGCTGTAGTTCAGCTGGCGAGCCCGTCGGCATGACGGTCAGCTCGTTCACGTCGGTGTCGCTCGACCCACCACTGATATCTTTTTGCGTGATACGCGGCTCGGTGACGGGCGACGCCGTCCTTCGAGCTGGCTCGTTCGCCGTCAACGTGCTGTCGAACGACCAGCAGGCGATATCCACGGCTTTTGCTGGCGCAGTTGACGACCGATTCGCCGGCATAGAGTTTCTGCGTGGAGAAAACGGTTCACCGCTATTGGCTGGAGCTATAGCCCACATCGAGTGCGAGACGCATGCTCGGCACGAGGCGGGGGATCACGTCTTGGTGCTGGGTCACGTGTCCCGACTCAGTGCGCACGCGGGGGAGCCGCTGTTGTTCTATCGCGGTCGGTATCGCGGGCTCGCCCCAGCGACCGACTGAGGCAGGGCCGGCCCGCCGTCCGGTCTTGACGGAACACTGCGCAAGCAGCGGAAAATTCGCCTGGAATTCTGAACCGGGGACGAAACGGGACCGGAATTCGGCCGGCCGGCCTTTCCGCTGCGGCTGTTCTGCTGCTTTCCTATTCAGTGCAGAGTCCACACCCCGGAGCGCAGACATGACATCGAAGAAATGGTTCGGATTGGCGGTCACTTTTGGCTTGATGGCGACGAACTCCGTCGCGCTCGCAGACCACCAGGACCCGCAGGCCATCTATGGTGGGCAGGTGTCCAACCAGTGTGCATGGCCGACGACGCTCGCGCTCGGCCACTGCACCGGCACGCTGGTGCACCCTGAGGTGATGATTTTTGCGGCTCACTGCCAGGGTGCACAGTACGCCCAGCTGACCGATCACATGAACCAACAGACCCGCGTCGTGAACACCACGCAGTGCCGCAGTCATCCCGGGTACAACAACGGCGCGTCATCGGGGATGGACATCGCGTTCTGCAAGCTCGCACAACCGGTCACCGACGTCGAAATCGTACCGATCTTGATGGGCTGCGAGACCGAGGTCCTGCAGCCCGGGACGCAGGTTGTCGCCGTCGGCTTCGGAGACGCCGACGACGGCTTGGGGATGGGGCCAAAGCGGGACGTGCGAATGCCGTTGAACAGCATTAACAACGGCGAGGCCTTCATCGGCGGCGGAGGCAAGGACACTTGCCAGGGTGATTCGGGCGGCCCGGTCTACGTGCAGCTGCAGGACCAGACGTGGCGCGTCTTTGGCATCACGTCCTACGGTGATGGCTGTGGAGGCGGTGGCTACTACTCGATGATGCATACGAACATCGGGTGGGTCGAAGAGCAGTCAGGCGTGGACGTCACGCCGTGTCACGATGCCCAAGGAAATTGGGCCCCGACGGAAGCCTGCAAGAACTTCCCACTCAACCCCGGCCAGGGCGGGGGTTCCTGGGCGACCGGTTGCGCGACCGGACAGCTCTCCGGCTACAGCTCGACGTGCGGAGCACCATTCGG
>JAUIKB010000946.1 GCA_030430975.1 Polyangia bacterium | reverse complement strand
CAAGTCGGCGACGTTCGCGTTCGCGCTCGTCGGTTTCGTCATCATGGTCGGGTGGTTCGATGGTCACTCCGTCTCGACCTAGCGTGATGCACCGCGTCAGTCAATCTGGCCCGACAAGCGCGGAAATTGACCTGCGACAGGGGTTCGCGTAGGTGACTAACCGTGCGCGCTTGGCTGTGTCTGCTGATCCTCAACGCATGCCAAGAAGCCGAGTCGACGCGGCGGGGCCCACGCGCACCGTCCGCGACGGCACCGAGCGCGGCTGTCGTGTCGTCGGTCGCTCCGTCCAGCGGTGCGTCGGCCGCCTTCACACCACCTAAGGGTGCCAGCGCGTCGCCAAGCGCAACGCCGTTGCCGTCGGGCAGTGCGGCCAAGGTAGGCGGGCGTTGGATGCGTTGCTTCGGCGGGTTCCAGCCGCGGACGGACCCAACGAAAGACGTCCTGCGACTGGCCACGATGTGTGGCCCGTCGAACGGCATGCGTGCGCTCAGCGGCATTAGCACCGGCAAATTGCTGCCCGGACAGCCCGCGGAACACAGTTTTAGCGTGGCTGCGGGGGACTGTTTCCGGGTGTTCGCGGTCGGGTCGCCGGCGATCCGCGATCTCGACGTGGAGATTCTGGATCGGCGAGGCCGCAAGCTCGCGGCAGACGCTCTAGACGACCGCTGGCCGGTTGTGGGACCGGCGGGGCCAGTTTGTGCTGTGGACACCGGCCGTTTCCGCGCTGTGGTTTCGACGCCCGAAGGCGGCGGAGACTACGCTGTTCAGATCTGGGTGCTGAAGTAGCCAAATTCCGAGCTAAGATGCGCGGGATGTCCAACAATCCGCACGGACCCCGTCGCCAACGTCTCCTCGAAACGATGGCGCCAGGCGCGCTCATCCTCCCGTCGGCACCTGTCGCAGTTCGCAACAATGACGTCGAGCACGAGTATCGACAGAATTCGGACCTGTTTTACGTCTCGGGTTTCGACGAACCGGAGTCGTTGGCGGTTCTGCGTCCCGGCGCGGATGCGCCGTATTGTTTGTTCGTGCGACCTCGGGACCCGGCCCGTGAAGTGTGGGATGGCCAGCGCGCCGGCGTGGACGGTGCCAAGACCGATTACGGTGCCGATCAAGCGTTCTCGTACGCCGACCTTGCGACTGAGCTGCCGAAGCTCCTCGAGGATCAACCCCGTGTGTACTACCAGCTCGGCGTGGACGCCGCGTTGGATCGCTGCGTCCTCGACGCGATCGCCAAAGTGCGCAACCGCGCCAAGTTTGGCGTCGTGTGGCCGACCGAGATCGTCGAGCCTGGCACGCTGCTCCACACCGAACGCCTTGTGAAGGACGCGCACGAGCTGGACCGCATGCGACATGCGATTTCGATTTCGACCGAAGCGCACGTTGCGGCTATGGCGGCGGCTCAACCGGGGCGCTTTGAGTACGAAGTGGAGGCAGTCATCAACGGGGTTTTCCGCCGCCGTGGCTCGGAGCGTTCGGCGTACGGGGCGATCGTCGGCTCGGGACCCAACGCGACAGTGCTTCACTACCGGCGCAATGACCGAAAGATGAAGGACGGTGAGCTGCTCTTGATCGACGCTGGCTGCGAGTACGGCTACTACGCGTCGGACATCACACGCACGTTTCCCGTCAACGGTAGGTTCAGCGAGCCGCAACGTCGCATTTATGAAGTCGTGCTCAATGCGCAGCTGGCCAGCATCGAGGCAACACGTCCGGGCAAGACTCTCGCTGACGTGCACGACGCGAGCGTACGGGTGATCACCGAAGGACTGGTCAAGCTCGGCTTAATCGAGGGGCCTGTCGACAGGGCGATCAAGGAAAACCTGTACCGGCCCTTCTATATGCACAAGACCAGTCACTATATCGGCATGGATGTGCACGACGTGGGGCCGTACTTTGAAGGCAAGCAACCGCGGCCGCTGTCAGAGGGCGTCGTCATCACCATCGAGCCTGGCATCTACATTGCAGAAGACGCCGAAGTGCCGGAGGAGTTTCGCGGCATCGGCGTTCGCATCGAAGACGACGTTCTCGTAACGAGCGACGGTCACGAGGTCCTCTCGGCAGAGGTTCCGAAGTCGGTGGCCGACGTCGAGCGTGCGTGCGCCGCCTAGCGCGGGCCATTTCACACGGACTCATGGCGATCGCCTGCGCATCTCACGCCGCGGGCGAAGAGGCGGAGTCCGCCGACGCGCCGGTCGCGCCGCCGCTCCCGCTGCCCGAGCCCGCCGGGTACACTCACTGGGTCGGCGGCATTGGCATCGGAAACGGGCTTCGATTGAACAACCCGTTTCGATTGTCCCAGCAGCTGGGAGACGACGCCCAGTCACTTTCGCGGACTGCGGTTTACTTTACGAGCTTTGCGGGCGTCGCGTTTGGTGCACCAAACGGGCTCCAGCACGGTGGTGCGGTGAACCTGGACGCCGCCTTGGACGGAATCGGCCAGCAAACCCTCACACCAGCGTATCTTCTCTTGTACCGCGCTGCACCACCGCTGTGGCTGCGCGGTCGGATCGGCATGCCCGTGGTGCTGACGCCCGACGTGACCGGCGGCGTTGAAGGCAGTTTCGGCATGACGTGGCTGTTCACCGCCGGGATCGGGCTGTATGCCGATCTGGTTGGCAGCGTGTTCTACGGAGCTGCGACCTACGACCAAGACGTCACGACCATTCCCATCCTTTCGCTTCAGTTGGGAACCACGATCGACTTCGAGGTGTTGCCATGAAGTGGGCAACCGGCATCCGACGAGGGCTTCTTGCAACGCTCGCGTTGCTCTGTGCGGCGCCGACTCCAGGCGACGTCGGTGGCTGTTCCTCGCCCGCCGTGGAGCTCGACCCCGCAGTGTTCTTTGACGCAAAGAAACGAATCGACTGCGATCAGTGCCGAGATTGTGTCATCGATACCGCCGCCTGCAGCGAAGCCTGCGATGCCGATGTCTCAGCGCCGAGCTCGTTTCCACCTGGCTGTCGTCCGCTGACGCACGACGGGCGGGTGTGTCTGAGGAAACTCTTGAGCAGCCCGTGGAGCGACTACGAGACGTTCATGTCCGATGTCGCGCCGCAGGCGCCAAC
>JAUIKB010000945.1 GCA_030430975.1 Polyangia bacterium | reverse complement strand
CAGCCGGCGGTGACGCAGCGCCGCAGCAGTTTATCCACAAACGCTTGAGGCTCGCCCTTGAGGATCCCAAACGTGCGAGTGTTGGTCAGGCCGTAGCGCTTGAGGCGGTCATCGGTGCGTCCGCGCAGTAGCTTTGACGCCGCCGTCAGTCCCAGTTTGCCGTGCACGCGCGCTACGGCACTCAGGGCCTTTTGAATGACGAGCTGGACTTCAGCTGGATCGTTGTCGTCGGATTCGGTCAGGTCGACGCAGACGTCGCAGCGCCCGCAGCCGCTCGCTTCGTCGTTCGTACCGAAATAGCGAAGAATTGCGTCGTGGCGACAGCTGCCGCCCTCAACCCACCGCATGAGCTCGAGGAAAAGGCTCCACTTGTGCTCGACCACGGCTGGGTCTGGTTCGCGACCGTCGACGTCCAGCTCGAGCAGCCGGCGGCGAAGCGCGAAGTCGTTTGGCGCGGCGAGCAGCAGGCCGTATGCGTCGGCTCCGTCCCGACCCGCGCGTCCAACCTCCTGATAGTAGGCCTCGACCGATCCTGGGGGTGCGAGGTGAGCCACGGCACGCACGTCGCTTCGATCGATCCCCATGCCGAAGGCGTTCGTCGCCACGATGACTTCGAGTTCTCCCTCGATGAAGCGACGCTGGACCTCTTCGCGTGTGCTGCCGTCAAATCCGGCGTGATAGGCGGCGGCGCGCCAGCCTGCAGCCGCCAGTCGCTCGGATTCCTGTTCGCTCTGCTTGCGGGTCGGACTGTACACGATGGCCGTTCCGCGCTCGGCGCCAGGGCTTAGCAGAGCTTCTCTCAATAACGCGTCAACGGCAGCTCGCTTCTGACGCACGGTGTCCACCTCAAGCGCCCGGAGCGTTAGGTTGGGGCGGGCGAACCCGCGCACGTGCTGCGGGGTGTCGGGGCCAAGCCCCAGCCTGGACAGGATCTCGTCTCGCACGATCGGCGTCGCAGTGGCGGTGCAGGCTAGAACGCGAGCCTTGGGCTGTGCCTCTAATACGCGGCCGATACGCATGTATTCTGGGCGGAAATCATGGCCCCATTCCGAGATGCAGTGCGCCTCGTCGATGGCGATTAGTGGACAGTTGAGCTGTGACAACAGCTTACCGAAACCGCCAAAGCTAAGCCGTTCCGGGGCCACATAGGCGATCTCGTACTTACCGGCCTCCAGGCCGTTCATTCGCGCGTAGAGCTCGTCACGGGGGAGCGTCGACGCCAAATAGGTCGCGCGGACGCCGCGGGCGGTCAGTCCAGCGACCTGGTCCTGCATCAACGCGATCAAGGGTGAGATGACGATCGTCGTCCCGTCCAGCAGGCGTGCTGGGAGCTGGTAAATCAGGCTTTTTCCGCCGCCGGTTGGCGCCACGAGCAGGAGCCGACCCACATCGAGCAGGGTCTCGATCGCCTCTCGCTGACCCGGCCGGAAGGACTCGAAACCGAGTCCTGACAGGGCCTTGAGCAACGCGGCTTCTGGGACGGTATCGCCGGGTTGCTCCTGTTCGAGCGCCGCACCTAGCTCCGATTGCGTCACGCTCGCTCCACGGGATGCACGTAACGGGATTGCTGGCCGACGTAAAGGTGTGGAGCGGCGGAAGGAGGTGCTAGACTCGGGCTAATGTTTCGGTCGCGGCGTGGGTTTTGTGCAGTTGCGTTGGCGCTGATCGCCGGCAGCGTGGCGGCCAGCGCGTGTTCTTTGGACTCTGAAGCGCAGGGCGGGTTGTTCAACGCCCCGAGCTTCGGAGGCTTCGGTCCCGGCGGCGCGGCCGGTTCGGCTAGTGGCGCGAGCGGACCGGGCGGCGCGGGGGGCTGGGCGGTCGGCGGTAGCGCGACGGGCGGCAGCGCGATGGGTGGCAGTCCCATGGGAGGCGCTGGCGGGCAGAGCGGATCGTCCGGCACTGGCGGGAGCGCAGGCGGCGGCGGGACCGCAGGGGCGTCGGGGTCCGGCGGTGCTGCCGGCTCCGGTGGCGTAGCGGGGTCAAGCGGATCGGCTGGCAGCGGCGGCAGCGCGGGGAGCGGTAGCGTCGAGGACTGCTTAAACGGTATGGACGATGATGGGGATGGAGCGATTGACTGCGCTGACTCCGACTGCGTACCGGGATACGAGTGCGTGCCCGAGCCGCCTATCGGCAACGTTGCGCGATTGCGGGTCAACGGTGCCGCTCAAGCGGGCGCCGTGCCTCCAGCATGTGCGACGGGTAACGCTGCGGTTCGCATGGGCGCCAAGCCGAACCCCTCGGATTGCACGAGCTGTTCGTGCGGTGCGGTCGGCGGCGCGACGTGTCAGACGACGCTGTTGTGTGCGAAAAACAGCAACTGCGGCGGAGCATCGGACTATACGGGTCAGGCCAACGGTTCGGGCGACGACTGTCAGGGTCAGTGGGCGGGCCAAGGGAAGTTCTCATGCCAGCAAGGCGGAACCAATACGATCGGAGTACCTTCCTGTCCTGCGACCGGCGGCGACCAGACGGAACCTGAACCGTGGGGGGAGTACACAGACGTTTGCACCCAGACGCGGGCGGGCGGCGGATGCACGCCGGGGAGCGTCTGCGTGCCGGTCGCTCAGCCGGAGTTCGACCGCGTTTGCTATGATTCTCAGGGTGGGGCGTGCGGCAGCGGTTGGACGATGGAGCACGAGACCTTCGCGGGGACGCAGGACAACCGAACCTGTGCGGCGTGTGTGTGTGGAGTCCAGTCGGTGCAGTGCACGCCCGCCAAATGGAAGTTCCATGACTGGGCGTTCTGCGGCGCGGCGGCAACGACCGTAGACGACACGACTTGCACCGATCTTAGCGGGCGAACGGACGACCTCGACCTGTGGAGCGTGCGACGGATCCAGGACGCTCAGATAACCGGTAGCTGCACGGCCTCGGGCGGCGTCGCATCGGGCACCGTCATGGGCCTCGATCCGCGCACGTTTTGCTGTCGCTAGTCCGGCGCTTGCCGCCCAGTCCTGGCGTGGCTACTCCGGGGGCATGCACTTCGACTACACCGATAAGGTTCAGAAGCTGCGCGAGCGTGTCAACGCGTTCATGCAGGAGCACGTCTATCCGAACGAGTCGGTTGC
>JAUIKB010000944.1 GCA_030430975.1 Polyangia bacterium | reverse complement strand
GGGACAAGCAGCGGAGCATGCGTGGACCCTAGAAGGACACGCCCGCTACTCGTATCGGCACGACTTAGCCGTCGGCGCGGAGATCAAAGCGCAACCCAATGCGTGGGCGACCAGCCTCAGCTCGTTCCTCTACTTCCACTGATGCGACGACGAATCGCCATAGGGATCGGCACGCTAGGCCTGATGACGGGAGGCTGCGATGCGGCCTTCTATTTTCCGCTCAAGGCTCCGACAACGGTCGCTAGCGGCGCCCGGGACATCGCGCTCCGCGCCGGCGATGGCACGCGACTTCACGGTTGGCAATTCGAACCCGACGGACAGCCGATCGGCACGGTGGTGCAGTTTCACGGCAATGCCGGCAACGTGACGACTCACTTCGACGGACTGCGCTGGGTAACCGAACACGGCTACCGCTTCATCACGTTCGACTACCGCGGGTACGGCCAGTCGGAGGGCATACCAACCCGTGAAGGCGTCCGACTCGACGCGATCGCGGCGCTCGAATACGCCGACGGCCTGCCCCAGGCCGACGAGCCCGATCTCGTGTTGGTCGGACAAAGCCTCGGCGGGGCCGTGCTGCTCGGCGCGCTCGGCCGCTGGAGCAAGCGATCACGCCTGCTCGCGGTTGTCATCGAGGGCAGCTTTGATTCGTACGAAGGCGTAGCGAGCGACATCATGATGCGCCACGTGTTTGGATTCCCGATAGCCGGGCTCGCCCGAGTATTGGTGACGGACGACGTTCTGATCGGCGCCGGGCTCGACTCGCTAGACGGCGTGCCACTGTACATCGTGCACGGTTCCCACGACGGAGTGGTCGCGCCGCGTTTCGGTGAGCGGCTCTATGCGCGGGCGAGCGCACCAAAGTCGCTGTGGCGCGTCGAGGGCCGGCACATCGACGCATTCGCTTCCGAAACGAACCGGCGGCGGCTGATGCAGAAGCTGGCGCTCGTTCGCAAACGGTCGCGTCAGACGCAGCGGCCGCCCCGACACGACTGACCACCGGCGCACTCTGAATCGCACGCGCCGCAGTTCTTCACGTCCGACGACAGGTCGGTTTCGCAGCCGTTGAGGGCAAACGCATCACAGTTGGCGTAGTTCGGTTCGCATGCGGCAACGTCGCAGTCACCGACCGCGCAGGTGCCGTAGCCGTGTTCGATCGTGCACTTGACGCCGCACCGCCCACATGAATCGACCGTTGTCAGGAGCGCTTCGCAGCCGTTTCGACGGTCCCCGTCGCAGTCGCCGTACGCCGAATCGCACGTGTAGACGCAGCGGTCACGGTTGCAGGTTGTCTGAGCATTGGGACGCACGCCACAGTACGCCGTACAGCTCCCTGAGTTGCTGTTCTGGCTGCCGACGCCGATGGCGAGTCGAACGTACGCTCCGTCGAGCGCACTACCGGGCCCACCTTCGAGCGCGCCGTTTGGCCCGTGCCAGCTGCCGTTCGTCAACGAGCCGCCGTATCCGACCCGGAGCGACACGAGCACGCCGTCGCTGACCTGTCGGCGAGTCTTGTCGAGCGGCGACGTGGTCGACCAGGGCAGCATCGTCTCGACGTTGAGCGCCAGGCCGTAGATTCCGTCGAGGCGGTTGACGCTGATCGGCGCCGAATAGCCCAGGAGCTGGTCACCGAAGGGTCGCACGACCCCTGCGTTGAAATCGATCGTGCGACGCGCCACGCCCAGACTCACGATCGGGCCGAGCGACAGCGGGCCCAAGGTCACCGGATCGTAACCGAGATTCAGCTGGCCCTGCAGCGCGCCGACGTCCACCCCGCCGAAGCTGAGGCCGCTGACCGTGGTGAGCACCTCGCCCCCGAAACGGATACGCCCGCCGTGGAGTTCGCCGGCGATCCCCGCCAGCAGCTCGCGGCCGGCGAGCGGCCCGTTGAAGGCCTCGGTCGCTCCGTCGAGCGTAACCAAGCGCTGTTGGGCGACGCCGTACCAGCCGGCGCCGGACACCGACTCGCTCGGTTGGCCGCCCACCGCACTGGGCAGCAAAGCGACCGCCAACAGCACCGCGCCTGTCAATCCGCGTCTCATCGTTTCACCCTACCAATCAAACGTCTGTCTCGCGCCACCGCCGAGACCGACGGTCCATAGCCAGCGAAATTGCTCAGCGCCGCCGACGCCGTCATAGGCCACGCGGCTACACAGCGTGAACGAATCGAGCAGACCACACAGCCCACCCGACGCCAGTTCCGCGTTGCGATCCGCGACTCGCCGCACCCGCGCGTCCAGCCCGATCGAACCGACCATCAGGCTCAGCGCCGCGCCGTACGGCAACGTTAAGTTGTGGTTGGACGTCTCGTCGGCGATCCACGACTTGCCCGCCAGCGTCAGGCCCGTCTCCGCGATGATGTCCAGCGCGATCGGTCCCGCGAACACCCCGTACCCAAGCTGCACGCCGGGCAGGTCGACGGCCGTACGCCGCACTCCCCCGAGGCGAGCGGCCTCAGCGCCGATCGCCAATCGCGCCAACGGTCCGTGACCTCCGCCCCATTGCCACCATGGACCGACAGCCGTGTCGAAGCGCACCTGGCCGTTCCACGAATCAGCGTGACCGCCTGCTGCCCCCACGAACCGGCCCAGCCGCGAAATGCCTATCTCCGACGGTCGCGCCGCGGCTCCGAATGTGACGACGCGCGTCGCCAGATTCAGCTCCGGCCGCGCCGCGGCGGTCGCCCGGTGCGCACCGGCTTCAAGCCCTGCAAACGTCCAGCCCGCAGCTTCCCCAGTGGGTCGAGACTCCGCGGCAACCGTAGCGGTCCCCAGCAGGACCCAGAAGTGCGCGGCGAGGGCGCCACGTGCACACGTCTGGCGGCGACGCCCGGCGCTCACTTGGCGGCCGGAGTCTCGCTCGCTTCTGGCGTCGCACTCGCCTCGGACGTGGGCGGGGCGGCGGATGGCGCGGCGTGCGTCGGGAACGCAACGATCAGCAGCAGGTAGATCGCTGCGCGACGGGTTTCCGCGCTCACGCCGCGCAGGTGCACTTGAGGTCCGCCGGGCGCGAGATCGGGGAACTTTCCGTCGTCGGTCATTTTGACCTGACGCTGCTGCGCTTCGATATCGATGG
>JAUIKB010000943.1 GCA_030430975.1 Polyangia bacterium | reverse complement strand
CATGCCGAGCCCTGAACTGCCCGCGGTCAGGCGCAACGGCACGCGACCGACTGACTCGGTGTTCGAGCTTCGATCCGCTCGAGCTGCGGCAGGGCGGCGGGTCACGCTGGATCCTACCAAGCCATCGACCGCCAGGGACAACTCAGTGGAGAAGCCGCTTAGCTAACGCCTTGCGGAAGAGTGGCGAACCGCCTAGCCCTTAGCTAGCTTCTTCTTCATCCGGGCGATCAGATCGTCGAAGCCCTTCTTTTTCATGATCCGTCTGAACTGGCTTCGGTACCCACGCACCATGCTCGACCCCTCGGTGCTGACGTCCCGCACGCGCTTTTTACCTTTCACGGTATGCACCACGTAGTCGACGCTCACCGGCTCCTCGCGGGCATCCTTGGTGCTCTTGGCGATCGTGCGGACCACGACGCCCTTTTTCCCCTTCTCGGTGCCTTCGAAACTCACCTTGTAGTTGAGCAACGTCTTGTTGACGTTTTTGCGATACGCGCGCCGCACCAACTTCGTCAGCAGCTCGCTGAACGTCTTGCGCTGCTCCTCGGTGAGGTCCCCCCAGTACTTGCTCATCGAGTCTTTGGCGATGGTGTCGTAGTCGAAGATGCGATCCATCGTTCGCTCGATCTTCTTGCGCTGGTCCGCCGACTTGTCGCCCTTCTTCAATTGCCGCGTGAGCTTCGAGTGCTTGCGTCGAATCCAGTCCTCGGAAGACTGATCGGCCGACGCGGGCAACGCGAAGAAGGAACAGGCGGTGGCGACGAGAATGAGGAATCTTGCGCGGGTCATGATGGTCTTTCTGGGGCGGGCCCGAGTGGTTGTCTCGTGGGTTTCAGTACGTTGTACGCAACGGGAGTGCCAAACCTTCAACGCGATGCAACATAGGCGAGCCAAACATTCGATATTATTGAATATTTTTAATCTCAACCGGCCGCAAAGAGACATCCCCGCGGTCGCGCAATCCGCCCGCTGTGAGCGTGCTGCGTCACACCGCCGTTCACACTTGGCGTAGCGCCACGCGAAACAGCGCGCCCTTGCCGCGCTCGCTGTCCACGTCGACCCGAAAGCCATGGTCGTCGACGATCCGCTTGACCACCGCCAAGCCGACACCGGTGCCTTTGGAGCGGGTCGTGAAGAACGCATCGAAGAGTTGAGCCTTCGCCTCTTCGTCGATCCCGATCCCGTCGTCGCGGACGCTGAGCTCGGCGCCGCCATCTACCTCGACAACCCGGACGACCACTTCGCCGCCAGCGCTGCTCGCTTGAACTGCGTTGCGCACCAGGTTCCAGATCAGCTGGCGCATCTGGGCGGGGTCAGCGGTGATAGTGACCGCGCTCGGCCCGTCATACCGGACGGCCACGTCGCCCGCGGCCCGACCCGACGATCCGGCCAATCCAACGACCTCCTGGGCGACCTCCGCCACATCCATCGGCACCGGCTCCGGACGGCGCGGGCGAGCCAACTCCATCATGTCGGTCACGAGGTCGTCGAGCCGCCCTGCCTCGCGCTGGATGATCGCGCAGAGTTCCTTATCGTCTCCCGTCAAAGCGGTATTGGTGGCCAGCAGGCGTACCGAACCGGAGATGGACCCCAACGGATTGCGGATCTCATGCGCAAGCCCGGCTGCCAGGCGGCCCAGCGCGGCCATGCGCTCCGCCTGGTCAGCGCGTTCCTCAGCCTCGCGAAGCTGCCCCCCCGTCTTGGCAAGGCGCTCGGCAAGGTAACCGCTCAACAGCATTACCACGAGAATTACCAGAGCGTTGACCAGCGCGTGATACGCTAGTTCCTCTGCAGAAATTTGATAGGCGATCGCCGGCTGATCTCGAGGCAGCGGCAGCACGCCGCTCTCGAGTCCGGCGACCAGCAGCCCATAACAAGCGATACCGCTGACCGCTGCGGTCGCCGCTCCAGAAAACCCCGTCAAAAACGCACCAACGACGCAACTCAGCCCGTAAAGCGAGCTCGCTCCGCTTGACGCTCCCCCGGTGAGATAAACGACGACTGTCCACGCGACCTGGTCCCCCACCAGCTGGGTCATCGCAAGCGGCTCGAGATACTTTCCCGAGCGCAGCACCACGGCGTAGCAACCCGCCAGCGCGAAACCTATCGCAAGCGTATTGATCGACGTCTGGATGGTGAACGAGTCTAGGTTCAGACCCCGACGCGCACCCAAGTAACCGATTAGGCCAAGTAGCACCGAGAGAAACGCAAGCCGAGTACCCGTCAGCCATGCGAGTCGCCGCGATAGCGGGCCCTCGGCGAGATTAGACGGCAGCAGTCGCAAGCGCCGTAGCCTCGACGTTCACTCAGCTTTGATGTTGCCGGCGAGACTAAAGATCGGCAAGTACATCGAAATGAGCACGACCCCGACCATACCGCCGACGCCGACCATCATGATCGGTTCGATCATACTCGTCAGGGCTGCAACCGCGACGTCGGTTTCTTCTTCGTAGAAATCAGCGATCTTGTTCAGCATCTGATCGAGCGCACCGGTTTGCTCACCCACCGCGATCATCTGCACGACCATATCCGGAAACACGTCGGCCTCTTTGAGGGGATCGGCCATGTTCTGCCCCTCCGAGATGCGCTGCCGCACGTGCATGATGCCGGTCTCGATGATGACGTTGCCTGATGTTTTTGCGCAGATATCCAGCGCGTCCAGAATTGGCACACCCGACTGCAACAGCGTCCCGAGCGTCCGAGTGAACCGAGCCACGGCGATCTTTCGCAGCGTCGGACCGATCACGGGAATGGTCAAAAACGCCTTGTGGAAAAACCGCTTTCCTTTGGGTTGACGGTAAAGATACGTGATGACGCCCGACACGATGAGCACGATGACGACGGTGTACGGCAGCGTGCTGACGAAACCATGCGATAGCGCCACCATGAGCTGCGTGATCTTGGGTAGGGCCGCCTTCCCACCGCCGAATTCGCTGAACATCGACTCGAAAGCCGGAATGACAAACGTCAGCAGCACTGTCATAACGCCGATCGCAACGACCAAGACGATCGACGGATACACGAGTGCGCCGCGCACCTGACGAACCAATTTTTGGCGTTTTTCCAAGTAGATGGATAG
>JAUIKB010000942.1 GCA_030430975.1 Polyangia bacterium | reverse complement strand
AGTCGTCGCTGTCGTTGCAGGGGCCCTTCGAGGTGGGTACGCACATGTCGTTGCTGCACATCTCGCTGGTGTCACAGCAGTCGGTTCCGCACGGCATGCAGCCGCTGCTGCCACCCGTAACGATCGTTCCGCCGATACCGCTCCCGCCGACGCCGCTGCCGCCCGTCGAACTTCCGCCGTTGCCGCTTCCGCCTGCGCCGCCCACGCCGATCGGCCCGTCCCGACCCGCGCTCCCATCGTCGGCTCCACAGCCCCAGGTTGTTGCGATACCCAGCGGAATCATTACGACGGCGGCCTTCACGACGGATCCGGACATGCCGGCAGTCTACACGGCGGACCGCCAACGCGCTTGCGGGACGGTCGGGGCGCATCTAGACAGCGTGGATGCGTTGTGTCGTTGCGTTGGTCGTCATCGCCCCGCTTCTTGCGTGCGGCGGTGAGACGCCGCCGGGCGAGCCGGTGGCCAAGTCGAGCGCGTCGAGCGCGTCGAGCGCCACCGGCGCACCCGCGCCAACGACGACGGCGGTGCCGACCCTCAAAGTGGGGCAGTGGGCGCGCTATCGGGTTCGGCAGGGCGGGCGCACGACCGGCACGTCGACGTACCGCGTCAGCGAACAGAGCGGCGAGTTTCACACCGTCGAGTTCAGTTCCACGATGAGCGGCAAGACCAGCGTGGTCACGCTTCAGGCGGACTTTCGACAGCGCAAACCCGTCGCTCAGATGACGATCAAGAGCGCGTCGGTCCAGATGCCAAACGCCCCGGTGAAACGTCTCGAAGGCGAGGCCGCCAAGAACGCGGTCGCGCTGTTCGGTAGCGCGTTCGACGTGCTGACGTTGCCCAGCTACGCCGACCTTCCAAGGGAGGACGCGACCGTGCCGGGCGGTGTTTACAAGCAGTGCTACAAGCAGCCGTTCACGCGCGCAGTGATGACCGTCAGGTCCTCCGGCCATCGCTGGCTGCATCCAGCCGTACCGATCTCCGGGCTCGTGCGGCAGGAAACAAAGAGCGGCCCCAACGCTATGACGTTGGAGCTCGAGGCGTTCGGCAACAAGTAAGCCGCGCTAAAAGCGCCAAGCCGACCTATGCAGGATGCCAAGGTAGGCGTACGCGCCGTGCACGATGCGCAGGCTGTCGGGACCGTCGACGATGCCGGAGAACGCCGCTAGTCCCTCAAAGTTCTTGTTGATGCTGAGGTGTGCGACAGGACCGGCGCGAATCGTGTTCTTGGGGCGATTGGGTTGCACGACGTACTCGCCGACGACGCCTAGCTTGAACGTCTGCTTGGGGCCGACGCCGTACAGAAACCCGGCGCGTGTGCCGACCGCGACCCGCGAGTTCAGCACGACGCGCAGTACTTCCTCGTAGATATGTCGGTCGCGCGGGGCGTCGAGCACCACCGGATGGACCTGAGCGAACAGCACGCCGTGCAGGACCGGTGCCAGCGCTTGCACCTCGAAATCGATCGCCGTGTATGTCGAACGGTCCCCGCCGTTGTCGGCGAGCGACAGATCGTCGGCATCGTGCGTGTCTTTCGGCTCGAGCGTGCGGCGGTCGTAGGGGAAGTTTTCGCGCACGCCCAGGAACACGTCCAGAAACGGCAGCGTCGCGCGCAGCCCCACATAAGGCGACAAGAAGCTGTTGGTGACGATGACGTAGGCGTCCAGCGACGCAAAGTTCCAGTGCGGCGCGCCATAGCCGACGTTGAGGCGCGGCCGTACATAGATGAGGCCTAGGTCCGTCGTCGTCGCCGCGAACCAGGATGCGTGGTTCGACTGCCACGGGGAGTACTGCGGTTCCGCTTCCGGGGCGACCGGCTCGACGTCTTCGTCTTCGTCCAGCTCGCCCTGAGTCGGCACGATCGGATTGGGCGGGTTCGGCACACTTTGACCGAACGCGGGCACGCTGAGCAGGAGCGCAACTGCGCTTCCCGTTGCCGCGATCCGGTGCCTCATGCGGCGGAACCTGGTGGAGGTGTCGCGGGTACGCAAGGCCCGTGAAGAAATATCCACGCGGACCGTGAACCGTGCTGGTTTATCAGCGATTTCTCGTTCGCCGGACCGTCTGGCAGCGGCTCAGAAGGCGGGATAGGGCTGACTACGCCCGACTTCGCGGCTCGCCATTGATGTTCCAGCGTCTTACCGGCAGTGGGTCCGGCAGCGCGCGGTGGGACAGGGTCAAAGCGTCCAGGTGCACGTCCTCGTCGGTCAGGTAACGTCGGACGGCTTCGTCTTCGAGCAGCTTGGCCGAGAATGCGATCTCGCCGGCCTCCGCGCACGCTTGCAGTTTGGCGGCGACGTTCACCGTGCTGCCGAAGTAGTCGATGTTGCTGTTCAGCTTGACCGCGAGACACGGACCGGAGTTAAGGCTGACGCGAACGCGCAGGTCGACGCCTTCTTCGCCGGGCGGCAGGCGCTCGTGGATGCCCTTGGCCGCGCGCAACGCGTCGACGGGTTCGCGGAAGGCGGCCATGGTGGCGTCACCGATCGTTTTCACTACCGCGCCGTCGAAGCTGCGCACCGCTTCGAAGACCTTCGTGAAGTGCTTCTTGACGGCGAGAAATGCCCCTGGGTCGCCGCGCGCTTCGTAAAGCGCGGTGGAGCCGATCACGTCGGTGAATAGGATCGTCTGTTCGCCGACCGAGATCTGCACGTCGGCGCCTAGCGACTCGTCGCCGAACAGATCGCGGAAGTCTTGAAAGCTGAACAGCCGCCCGGGTCTCAGCGCGCTGTCCGCCCACTTGGAATCCTCCACGACCACGGTCGTCGCGTTGTCGGAATCGTTGACGATGTGGAGCTCGGCGTCCGGTCCAACGCGCATGACGTCGCGGGCCCGGACCGAGCGCGGAGCGGTCGAGTCTGGCGACTCGTCGGCGCCCGGCTCGATGATGTATGGCAGGCGCTTCGCCGCGGCGTCCTCGCGTACGTCGAACAGTTTGAAGGCGGCGCCGCCAACGTGCCGTATCCGGTAGCGCCCGGGTCGGAGGCACGTGGGCACTTCGAGGTGTTCACCGGCGTCGACGCGCACCTGGGCTTTGATGTGCAACTTCGTCGACGGCTCGGCGCTGCAGAAATACAGCTTGGGCA
>JAUIKB010000941.1 GCA_030430975.1 Polyangia bacterium | reverse complement strand
GGCCGAGGTAAGCTTGACGAGCGCTCGCTGGATCGGATCAGCAACACGAGCGAACGCCATCGCCGCAAAGCCGTGCGCCAGCACCGCGATAGGGGGCGGGACTTGCTCTGTGTAGTACGTCCAGCATTGGCGACTGGTCCCCCAGTATTCCAAGAACACGCCCAGCGTCGCTCCGCCCAAGAACAGCAACACTTCTCGCTTAGGGTTTCGCGGCGACAGCGTCACCGCGACCATGATCGCAACCACCACGATGCTCGCGGGCTTATCGATCGCGGGCCATAGAAACCTCGTCATGCCAGCGACAAACAGCGGAACGATCAGCCAATACGCAAAGCGAAACCGCGCTGAATGATCCGGCGCCTGACGCTTGTCGCGCCAGAGGTCGTAAGCTTTTTCGTACCACACGCCCATCCGATCGATGCTGATCGCGGCGACCGGCCACGCCGGCAGAATCCACAGCGGCGGGCGCTCGTCCGTGAAGTAGCGCCACAGCTGGGTCGTCGTGCCCCACCACTCAATGACCGCTCCGCCAGCCAAACCGGTGGCGAGCAGCACGACATCGCGCCGCGCGTTGACCCCCCACGTCAGCAGCGCGGCCATCCAGACCCAGGTGCCGACGAGTAGCCAATCCATTCCGCCATCGACGTCGATCAGATCAGACCAGCGGTAACCCACGCTGCTGCCGACGACTAATAGCAGCACGAGAGACACCCCGCTGGCGCGAGTGTATCCCGCGCGCAGGAACGCGAGGTACTCACGGACGGACGCCACTACGCCCTCCAACGCCGCGCGAACAGCAACGCAAACCCAGCCAAACCTAACGCCCAAGCGGATCTCCCAGCACTTCCGGCAGCGCGACATCCGCAGCCTGAATCATCGCCCGAACCCGACGTCGCGCCCCCCACCGCGCTAGAGGTTCCCGCGGCGCCGCCAAACGAGTTGGTGCCGCCACTTCCGGATGAACCCGCCCCGCCTCCCTGGCCCCCTTGCCCGCCCTGGCCGCCCGCCGGACAGTCTTCGCGCGTCTTAGGGCTCAGCTGAACGATGTAGCTGTTGCCGGCCTGAATGACTGAGTAGTAAAGGTCGCCGTCGTCCCCGCGTTGTAGGTTCGTCACGAGCCCATCCGCGATGCCTATCTGCTCGCGCGTGCCGGCGACGAGGCCGTCGCGGGCGGGAGTCACGTCCATCGCCCACAGTCGTCCGTTCGCATTATCTGCGAAATAATAACGGTCGCGGTACGCGCTTGGCCACTCGCAGCTGTCCACGATGACGCCACCGGTGATGGACTTGCAGTCTCCGTCAACGCTCGGTGTGGAGCCGCCGTGCAGGCAGGCGTATGCCGGGTCGACGCAGTCACCCCCACCGGGCGTGAAATCGCCACAGCGTGACGCGGGATGCCCCTGCGCCCCCTCTCGCCACGGCCAACCGTAGTGCTTGCCGCCGTCGGAGGGAGCGAGAATGTTCACTTCTTCCCAAGTGATCTCGCCCACGTCGCCAACCCAGAGATTGCCCGTTTTCGGATCCGCCCAGATTCGCCACGGGTTACGGAACCCGAGCGCCCAAATGTCGCTCCGCGCAGCCTCGGTCGGCACACTCTGAGGATCGGTGCCGCAGCCGGAACCGCACGCCACGGCGTCCGACACCCCGACGAAGGGGTTGTCGTCCGGGATCGTGCCGTCGAGGTTGACCCGCAGGATCTTGCCGTTGCCATTCGACAGGCAGGTGCCGAAGTAGTTTGTCGGCGTGTACGGCGGATCGGCAGGCTGTCCCGAGTTGCAACCGGTGTCACCGACACCGATGTAGAGCTTGCCGTCCCGGCCAATTTCCAGCGCCCCGCCGTCGTGGTTCGCCGGGCCTCGAAGCCCTGACACAAGGACTTGCTCGGACGAAAAATCGAGTTGGTCATCGGAACCCAGCGTGATCGCCACCACGCGATGGCGATCCAGGTTCGTTCCGCCCGCTGCGTCAGACGCTGAGTAGTAGAAGTAGAGCTTTGAGTTGGACGCGAAGTCCGGATCGGCGACGACGTTCAGCAGCCCCTTCTCGCTGCCGGTGTCCACATCGAACGTACCGATATCGATCACGCTGCGGTCTGGGTTCACGATGACCGCTCTGCCGCCTTTTTCTGTTACGACCATCCGTCCGCCGGGGACAAACTCAAAGCCGGTGGGCTGGCTCAAGCCCGCGACGACCTCCGTCAGCGCGAGCGTGTCGGCGGCGTTTCCGTCCGTTAGTGTATCGGCGTGCGCGTTGCCGCCCCACATCATCCCCGTCGCAGCCAGCCCCCCAAACGTGAGGTTTCGCAAGTAACTTCGCATGGTTGGTATCAATGGGGGATATCGAACCGCGGCGCAAGCCAGGCTCGACGGTGAGCGTCTGGCGTGCGTTGTCGCAACCCTTGGGGTTCTGGCGAATATCGGGTATTTACGGCTCTCTATGGCTGCGAAACGCAAGCGAACCAAGGCTCCGGAACCCCTGCCAACGATCGGCGGGCGCTACCTCGGCGCGGCGGCCCTGATCGGCGCGATGGTCATCATCCCGAACGCGGGCGTAGACAGCCTGTTCGCGGACTACTTCAACAAGAAGTTCCTGCCGCCACCGACGGACAAGAGCAAGTGGAAGGTCGGCGAAACCACCGACGTCCGACTCACGCTCGTGACGGCTGACAAGAACCTGCTCTCGTGCGCGCAAGAGACGGAGTTCGAAGGCGTGCACTGCGCCTTCAAGGACGAAAAGACCCCGTGGCCACGCGACCCGGCCGCCCCCCTGGACGACAACAAGGTGACCATCATTCAGCCCTATCGAACGTCGCCCGACAACCAGCTCGTGCTGGTATCAGGCGTATGGGCGGATCCGGCTGTCGCCATGCGCTTTCACAAAGAGCCGCCGTACGCCGTGCCTCAGCGTAAGCTCGCCCGGTTCGTCGCGCACTGCACCGTAAAGTTCGTCGGCGAGTTCCCGACGGCGAAGCTCCGCTGGCGTCCAGGAGCACCTTGGCAGAACGAAACCAAGGTGTTGGTCGCCAAGGCGACCAAGTGCCGCATCGGCGACACATAGTTCCCTGATCACAGAGTTCCCAGATCACAGAGT
>JAUIKB010000940.1 GCA_030430975.1 Polyangia bacterium | reverse complement strand
CGCGCGCGATGTGCTGGCGCTGTTCGGCGTGGTCGGCTTCAACTGGGATTCGTGGACGTTCCTGGGCGTGCTCAGCATGTTGCTGAGCCTCGGCGTGATCGTGCAGCGACGTCGCGAGCAGCGGCTACAGCGGCTGACGGAAGAACTCGCAACTCGAGCTCGCGAAAAGGAGGCGATGCTGAAGGACCTCCACGACGGTATCGGTGGCATCACCACCAACATCAGCCTGCTCACCGACGTAGCGATTCGGGACGGGTCCCCGGAGCGAACTCAGCAAGTCATGCAGTCCATCGCCGAACTGTCGCGCGAGGGCATCGACGAGATGCGCGGCTTGCTCAGCAGCCTCGACGAGCGAGAGCTGACCTGGGAGCGGCTGGTCAAGCAGATGCGCCACATCGGGTCGGCTACGTTCGAGCCCCACGGTGTCGCGTTTCGGCTGGACAGCGATATCGCCGAGGGCAGTAGCGAGCTGCGCAGCTTCACCTACATCAACGTGCTGCGCACGTATCGCGAGGCGCTCACCAACGTGATCAAGCACGCCCAGGCGCGGGCGGTGACGGTCGAATTGGTCGTCGACGCCGAGGCGTTTCGCCTACGCGTCACCGATGATGGCGTCGGGTTCGGCGCCGACGCCGGCGACAGCGTAGCCGATAGCAGCCGGGGTCGTGGTCTCGGCAGCATGCGTGGGCGCGCCTCCGAACTGGGCGGAGAGCTTTCGGTTAGCTCCGACGACTCCGGCGGGTCGTCGATCGAACTCAACGTCCCGCAGCCCAGCCGCTAGCCGCGCGCGGTAATGCTTCTGGTTCGCTGTGAGGCCCGCCGCAGGCGAATCCGGGCCGAGCAGCGAAGCGAAGCAAGCTGGTGCTGATAAGACTCGGACGGAGCGACAACGTGTAGAGATGTGGAGGTCCGTTTTGAAGATTCAGGGGAATGCTAAGAGAGAAGGTAGTCTAGGCGCAGAGGTGATTGCTTCTGGTTCGCTGTGAGGCCCGCCGCAGGCGAATCCGGGCCGAGCAGCGAAGCGAAGCAAGCTGGCGCCGATAAGACTAGTACCCGTTGGTGGTGTAGCGGAGCAGCGTAACGTTTTCGATCGTCCCGCCGGTGCCGATGGACCCGGCGGCGATGAGCGGACCGTGTCCCTGATAGCCGCCGATGTTCGGGCTTACGATGCACGTCTCGTTGGACTCGCACAGGGCGTTGTCGTTGCCGATGCCGTCCCCGGATTGCTCGGTCGCGCCGCGTAGGAACGTGATGGTGCAGGTGCTCGGAGCGGTGAACACGGCGCCCGGGATGCGGGCACACGAGGCGGACTGGTTGGTCGAGCTTAGAGCGAACGCGTGAGTTACAACCGCCGAGCCCGCCGGTGCGGGGACGACGCCGCGCAGAAGGCCGTCCGCGGACCGCAGGTTGAAGTCCCAGATCCGGCATACCTCGGCATTTGAGCAGCGCGACGTGTTCGCCGGGTCGAAGTACGTCGGACCGTCCGTGCCCCAGCCGCGGTTCGGGCGGTCGAACGTCAGGAAGTCGTCGCCAGCGATGGCCGTGTAGGTGGCCGTGCCACCGCTGTCCGATCCGTTAGCAGTGTCCGCCGTGACCTTGCCCGGGAACGCCCCGACGGCGCTTCCCACCGCCAGGGTCGAGTCGGAACTCCCGGTCGCGACGCATGAGCTGTTGATGCCCGGATTGCTGACGCTCCCCGCGACGGTGCAGCTGCCGTCTTGAACGTCGCGTACGCGCAGGACGCCGCTGAACGTGTTGTTCGAAGAGAACGTGCGGATCGCGATGTCGGCATCGTCGTTATCCGTCGCGGCGATGTTGATGAACTGGCCATCATCAGCGCTCGTGCCGACGCCGAATTCGTTGCCGGACGTCGAGCCATTGCCTACCGATGCGGTGTTGATCAGCGTGGTCTGTCCGCCGCTCTGGGTGAGCAGAACGCCGGAGTCGTCGGATAGAACCGCGCTGAAGTTGTAGAACACGTTTCCGGAGCCTTGGATGAGCGCTCCGGAGTCGCCGGACGCCACGACCGTCACGTTGCCGAGAATGTTGTTTCTGGCTGCTGTGGTGAACGCGATGCCAGTTTGCTGCGTGTTGAAGATGACGAGGTGGTCGATGACGTTGCCTGAACCTGAGATATCGATCCCAACGCCGCCCACGCCGGCGCTGGAGTCCCCTAGGTAGGCGTTCTGTAGTCGGTTGGTGTTCCCGCCGATGAAGATGCCTTTGCCGTTGGTGCCGCCGACGATGTTGCGGATGACGCCGCGTTCGCCGCTATAGGAGATGATCGTTGTGCGATTGCCGGTACCTCGAACGTCGTCGACGAACGAATCGTCACCACCCTGCATGAATAGCCCATCGCGGTTGTTGTCGTTGGTGACGACGCGCCGCACGCTGTTGTAGTCGCCGCGTACATCGAGGCCGTGGCCGCCGTTGCCCGTCACCCGCACATCCGACACTCTCATGTTGCTGCCCTGAAGGCGCGCCCCGTCGCCGGTATTGCCGCCGGTGTTGTGCCCTTCGATCCCCTTGAACATCGAGAAGTCGGCGTTGCTGAAGGCGACCGCCACCGAGTCGCCGGCCCCGTCGACCGCCGCCTCGATCCACAGGAAGCGGTCCTCGGATCCGGAGACGGCGTCCTGCCCCATGCCGGCGCCCATGAACATAGTGCCCGGTTTGCCGACCAGTCCAACGTGATCGACATCAACCTGGTACCGCGCCGCGGTCGTCGTCGTCGTGATGTAGATCGCGCTCTCGGTGTCGAGCACGCCGCCGTCGTCGTCCACGATGACCGGGTTCGTCCACCACGCCGACGGGGTGGTCGTCTCCGACGTCGATCCGTTCGTCGCGGTCACGGAATTGAGACGCCAGTCCGGCGGCGTCGCATCCCAGTCGATCAGGTGCGACAGTCGCCTCGCGTCTTTCAGCTGCGTCGACAGCGCGCGCACCGTGGCGCCGCTGTCGTCGCAAACCCAGTCAAAGGCATCGAGCGCGTCGGTGATGGTGACCCCGGCGCAACTGCTGAACTGTGCGAGCTCAAACTGGCGCAGCTCCCCCGCGTGTAGGCACGGCGTGCCGGCTGCCGTCGACGCTT